>JAHDIL010000119.1 GCA_020630835.1 Verrucomicrobiota bacterium | reverse complement strand
TCCGTCGCTTATATCGATTCCCGCAAGGGCAAAGACGCACCCTTCTTTCTCTACTATGCGCTTAACACCCCCCACACCAACAATGAAGCGCCTAACGGGATGGAAGTTCCTGACCACGGTGAATTCACCTCAAAGAAGTGGCCAGAACCCGAAAAAGGTTTTGCCCGTATGATGCAAATGCTGGATGAAAGCATAGGAAAAATCCAAACGTCCTTAAAGCAGACAGGACAGCTAGAAAACACACTAATCATCTTCTCTAGCGACAACGGACCACACCAAGAGGGAGGACACACTATGGAATTTTTTAATTCTAACGGACCACTAAACGGTATGAAGCGCGACCTAACCGAGGGCGGAGTCAGAGTCCCCATGATCGCTTCATGGCAAGGAAAAATCAAACCTAACACGGTAACAGATCATCTAAGCGGCTTTGAGGATGTTTTTGCAACCCTAACCGATTTGACTGGCTCACCTCTGCCTGAAGACACGACAGGCATCTCATTCCTCCCTACCCTTTTAGGTGAAGACGCAGCGCAGAAAAATCGCGATGCCCTCTACTGGTCATTCAACGAACGAGGCGGAAAAGAAGCCGTCGTAACGAAAAGATGGAAGGCTATCAGGCGTGAGATTAATAAAAAGCCTGATGCTCCCATCATCCTATTCGATCTCGCCACTGACATTGCAGAGCAGAAAGACGTCGCTGCCGATCATCCGGAAATCGCTCGCAGACTTGCCAAGCTTATTGCGCAATCGAAAGAGCCGTCCACTAAATAGTCGCGTGGCGCTCCTAATTTGCGGTGAGAAATCTCTTGCGGCCTTTTCGAAGCTTACTCCTCAATAAGGCTTTCGCCCCCAATCTATCAGGGGAGCACACTTTCGTGGCGCCAGAGCGTGCCTCGTTTTTTCCCCTATGTTCCATAATGAGAGATCAGATGCGTCTGAAAGGTAATGCCTTTTGCCAGACGGGAGGCTTCGGTCTATACTCAAACTATGGAATTTTTACAGACAGTTATTACTAGCGGTATTTTTTGGGGCTTTATCGGAGGTCTTGTTCTTTGCCTGTTGTCGATCTTCTCTCATCTAAAGACGAAAAAAGAACTTAAGCGGATGAAAACTCACTTAAGCGACAAGCTTGAGATAGAGGCAGAGAAGATGACCGAAATGAAAGGCTCCATTGATACGCTCAAAACGGAGAATGAAAACCTCCGCATGAAGATCAATAGCGGACGCGCGCAGAGCGACGTCCAGTCTCTGGAGCGCGAGCTGGAAATTTTTGCGCGCGCTGAGAAATCAATGGTAGTCAATGCTCCAGGCTTCGCTCAGGCCTGGGATAAAGCCAAGGAACACGCTCTGGAGGAGCT
Organism: Verrucomicrobiota bacterium; assembly: GCA_020630835.1. GTDB lineage: Bacteria > Verrucomicrobiota > Verrucomicrobiia > Verrucomicrobiales > DEV007 > Arctic95D-9. Next base: position 4,692 of record JAHDIL010000119.1, on the reverse strand, counting down.
GGAGGCCGAGGAAGCTGGAAAAAGCCTCCCGCGCCGCATTTTCAACAAATTCTTCTCTAAAGGACATCGCCCAGAGGAAATTGAGGCCGAGGTGGTCGAGGCTCTCCCCGGGGAATCCGAAAAGAACTAGGCGGAAGGTTTAGGCCTTTTCAGCTGAGGCAAAAAGATCCCAGGGGAGATCAGTGAAAACTGGATTTTTTTTCTCTAAGGCCTCCATGATGGGCTCGGGGGTGTCCTTCATGGACGCAGTCCAGGCTTCATCAAAGTTCGCCAAATGAGATCGCACACGGTCCTCCGCATATTCTTTAGAGGGCTGGTTTGAGAGGAGGAAAGCCCAGTCACTGGAGCAGGCGAGGAGTAGCTCTTTTGCCATGAGTTGTAGGCAGCGCTTACGGTGACTTGCCACCTCGTCAGTGAGCGCGTCCATATTAGCCGAGAGAAGCTCCGTAAGACGATTGCAGCGCTCTGCCCGTTGCTGGAGTTCAAATAAAACCCAAGTATTATTGGGGCGAGTCCAGGTTTCGAAGTAACCGCCCTCCCCCCACGACGAGGCTGCTGGCACTTGATCCTGATCAGATATAGTCGCACCGAACGCTTCAAGATACTCGCTCGGAGTAGTTAGGCGGATGTCGGTGCGCTGCGGAAAGTCTTGCATTATAGCGCCGAAGAAGTCGGCGCCTTCATACCACCAGTGGCCGAAAAGGTCAGCGTCGAAGGCAAGGACAGAGACCGGATGATGGATGTCAGATTCAGATATCTCGTCAAGATTTAGATCCCTGCCAGTGACGAAATGCATGACATGTTCGGAAACGGCGCGTTTCGCCAGATCCAAGTCGTAGTCCACCAGTTTTCCATTCTCTCTCCCGCTGCGGTGGAATTTCAGCCCGGTGAACTGCCGTTGCTTGCTCTCACCTAGGTATTCGCGCAGGTAATCTATCGGAGCCTCCAACCCGAGGTCAGACATAAAGTCCCTATACCTCGGGTCGACTGGATAGCCATCATCAGCGTTCCAGATTTCTGATGAGCTGTTGTGATCTCGGACGAAAAAGGCAATGGAATCCGATCCGCGAAAGGGAGTAAATGGAGTCACCGAGCTGCCGCGAGGAGCATGGGTAACAGCGTGTTGATCGACGATCGTCCATTCGATCCCGGCTTCTGTGAGGACTGAATCGATAGCTGGCGCATACCCACATTCGGGGAGCCAGAAACCTCTGGGCTTCTCGCCAAAACACTCGGTAAATTCATCGATTCCTGCCTCGACCTGCGCTCGAGTCAGCTCGGGCACTCGCATGAGTAGCGGCAGCACCCCGTGGGTAAGAGCAGAGGCGGTCAGCTCTACATGGCCCGAAGCGCTCAGATCCTTTATCACAGCGACGAGATCTCCCTGACATTTCTCGACGAAGAAGGAGCGCAGCGTGAAGATACGCTCCTCGTAAAATCGAGCCAGGTCTCCATGACAGTCAAGATCATCACGCTCGATCTCATCACGACACAGCCGCAAAGTGCGATCCAGATAGGCGATGGAGCGGCGTTTTAGCAGCGGCTGGCGGAGCATAGCCAGCAAGGTTGGAGAGAAGTTGAGCGTGACTCGGTAATCCACGCCTTGCTCGCGCAGGCGAACAAGATTTTCCAGCAGAGGCAAGTATGTCTCCAATACCGCGCCATGCAGCCAATCCTCCTCCAGTGACTGCTGTTTCTCTGGATGCCAGACCCAAGGGACGTGGGCATGAAGCACGATGGCGCAATGTTTGCTCATACTGATAATCCCAACTGAGCAATAATCAGAAGGGCTAAGAAACCTAAAAAGAGCACGGTTCTCCGCATCGTCAAGGTTTCACCCTCTACCTGAAGACCTAAGGACTGGTCCCAGAAGCAGCCGCCTGTTGTCCTGTAGCGGATCATGGTAAAAACGAGGCCAATGATGACAAAGGGGAACTGCACGAAACCCACACCGAAGACGTAGAGCATGAACGAGCGAGCAAGTGAGGTTCCCAGTTTCGGCGGCCAACCTTCGGGACGTGTGACTTTGATCTTGAGCAGCGCTTTGCCAGGAGTCGTCCCAAACATATGAATGAGGACACTTTCAATAACATGCCATACGAAAAACCCAGCGACTCCAATAAGGCTAGCCTTGAACCCATTTTCGGTCTGTATGTGATCAACGAATTCTTGAATCGATGCCGGTTGCACCCGCGGAGGCAGGAGCAACTTTATCACGAGCGAGCACAAGGCGACGACCATGACATAATCGAAAAATCTGGCGAGCATGCGGCGGCTGAGCCTCACGTTCGAACGCTCGCGTTCCAAGGACTCTGAAACGATTGTAGCCGATCCCTCGGGCATAGCAGGCAGGCGCGCAGACGGTAAAGGCGGATCATCAGGTAGCGGCGGCTTCGTATTTCGCTGCCGTTGCGCGATCTCCTCTTCAGTAGGCAAAAGCTCGCCATCCACTGTTTGATTGCGCTCGGCGAAGAGCGCTGAGATGGCTTCGAGAGACCCAGCTGGCTCCCACTTGTCCATCCCCTGCTCCCACACTAGGGTGTCTGCGACCACTTCACCTTTACGGATGCGTTCGGCAACTTGCAGGTGCGAGATGGGGCCGGTTCTTTCGCCATCGATAACGAGATAAAACTGCATATAGTGGAATATTAGTCACTTCGAAGAGCCTTAGCGGGCTGCAGAGAGGCTGCTATTAGAGCGGGCACGAGCGCTGCCAGCGCGCAGCAGACGAAAGCGCCGATAGAGATAGTGAGGATGTCTCCCAGTGTTTGCTTCGCGGGTAGCCCGCCATCGACCTGATAGATTTGTTGGTTAAAGAAGTCGACGTTGAAACGCTGTCCCACCCACTGCGAGAGTTCGTTGCGGTAGCGAATGGTCAACTGCCCGATGATCAATCCCACCGTGACGCCGATCATCCCTACCGCGGTTCCTTGCAGGAAGAAGATATTTGCTATTTGGCCCTCCGTAGCTCCGAGAGACTTTATGACACCAATATCCTTCTGCTTCTGCACAGTGAAGGTGATCATGGTATTCATGATACTGAAAGCGCCCACAATCATAACGATAAAGAGGATGAGGAACATCATCTGGCGTTCAACTGCTACCGCATTAAGGATATTCGCGTTTCGGTCCATCCACGTCATAATGCCGAGGTTGCCGCCCTCTCCATATTGGAAGAATTCGGTATTACTCTGCTCCCGCAGGAAAGCTGCGACAGTTGGCCAGAAACAAAGCGCCGTCACTAGGAGCGACAACACACCAAAGGAGAGATAGCGCACGCGGGAGAACGACTGGTCATTTTTCGCCTTCCAAAAAAGAAACCCCGTGAGCAGAGCAAAAACCAAAACGACGAGTAACATGTCGCGCGACTGCTTGATCGCGCGCGAGATGGCTGACTCCTCCATAGCCATCACCGAGCCCTGCCCCAGCTCGACTAGCGCGCGGTTTCGATAGTAATCGACCTTTATTGGATCATCCGTCTTTACGGCGATGGAATGACAATCGTCGAGATCGAACTGATAAAGAATCTGAGCTGTCTCCAGGTTAAGAAAAATCGTGTTCCCATCGACCTCTCCATACCCTGAGTCAAACAAGCCAGTAATCTCCACCTCCTGCGGGACCGTCATTTCACGCACCTCATCCAACTTTGCATTCCTCTCCTCAGAGCCATTTGCCTGCTGGGCCTTTTCAATAGCGTCCATGATCTTATTCATGTCGCGCGGAGCATAGAGTAGGAGAGTGGATCCCACCTCTATGCCCATGGCATTGGCCAGATCATCTCCTATCACGGCATCATAAGGAGTGGTTAGGTTAAATTCGCCCTGCCGGACTAGAATAGGGCCGTTGTCATCAAACTCGCCCGAAGGGCGGACGGCGATCTTGTCGTTTAGCCGTCTCAGCTCCGCATCCTCTGGTTGTAGAATACCATTGATGATTGGTGCGAGACGGCGTCCGTTGAACTCCACAATCACTTGACCCCGGACCAGCGGCGTAGCGCTAACTACCCAGTCCTGCCGCTCCAAAGCCTCCAGCGGCGTCAGCCAATCTTCCATAACGCCACCAGACTCAACAACGAGATGTGGTTGAAATCCGAGAATGTTCTCCTTAATCCGATCCCCATAGCCGGTGAATACCGCCATAACCACAGTCAACAACCAGACCCCCAGAGCGACCCCGGCGACTGAGATTAACGTGATCACTGAGACAAAGGTCCGCTTCGGTCGCAAGTAGCGGACGGCGAGGAATGAACTGAGAGACATAGCGGGGAAGATGCGGGCGAAAGCCTTGCATCTTACGTGCTAATGATCGAAGGCATAGCAAAAAACAGCTATGATAGACCTTCCCGAAAAATACAAAGCCGTCATTTTCTTAGGAGCACCCGGCTGCGGCAAAGGCACGCAGGGCGAGATTCTGGGCTCTATCCCACGCTTTTACCATTTCTCCATGGGCGAGGCGTTCCGCTCCATGGATACGCGGACACCGATCGGACAAGAGTTCATCGCCTATTCGCAGAAGGGTCAACTCGTGCCAGATGAATTAACCATGCGCTACTTTCGCACACAAATCGACGCCCGCGCTGCCCTCCATATGTTCAAGCCAGATATTGACGTTCTCGTGCTCGATGGTGTGCCGCGTAACCCAGAGCAGGCCCGCTACATTGACGAACATTTTGACATCGTGCAGCTCTTCCAT
>JAHDIL010000118.1:2729-6122 GCA_020630835.1 Verrucomicrobiota bacterium | reverse complement strand
ATTGATGGCGGAATGGCTCCGGTTGCCTTTCACGGGACGATTCAGAAAGAGGGAGAACATGATTACTTTAAGTTTACGGCTGCCGAGGATGGAAAATATAACATTCAAGTAATTGCTAGAAGCGTGGGATCCCCCCTCGATAGTGCCCTGAATCTTTACCATGTGGACGCGAAAACCAACAAGTTGAAGGGCTTGGGCGGAAATGACGATTCAGCTGGGAAGAAAGACGCTAAACACGCTATCACAGTCAAAAAAGGTGAGGCTTACATTGTTGTCGTGAGAGACGCTATAGGACGATTCGGCGATGATTTATTTTATCGGATCGAGGTCAATAAAGCCGAGGCTTCTGTTGGGCTATCGATGGGTGATCAGTCACGCCGCGACCAGCAGTATCGCAAGCAGTTTGATGTTCCTCAGGGCGGTCATTTTGCGATGGTGGCAAATGTCACTAGGTCTGGCACGGGAGCCGGCGTCATCCCAAGTTTTGCTGGGCTGCCCGCGGGAGTCCAAGCACGTTTTGGTAAAGTGCCTAAGGGAATCTCAAATTTTCCAATCCTGCTTACCGCTGAGAAAGACACGCCTTTGACGGCCACACTGGCCGATCTCTCAGTAAAAACTGAGGAGGACAGTCCCCTTTTGGGATCCTTTTCACAGGGGCTCGATTATGTCCGTGGCACTCCAGTAGCGACCGAATATTACACGCCACGTGTTTCCAAGTTACCGGTGAGTGTGGTGAAACCAGCCCCCTTTAAGGTTTCGGTAGAATTTGATGGGGCGCCACTTTTTCGAAACGGTCAGAAAACTCTGAAGGCGATTGTCCATCGCGAGCAAGGGTTCGATGGAGATTTAGAGCTCCGCCCTTTGTGGAACCCGCCAGGAGTTTCCTTGCCGACGACTCTTTCTGTAAAAAAGGGGGTATCCGAGGTTAGTTTTGAGATTACGGCTAATGGCAATGCAACGCTGGGTGTTTGGGATTTCTTTCTGCAGGTAGAAACCTTGGACAGAAAGAAACAGCGCTACAACGCATCGCCCTTTTTCCAGATTGAAGTAGCTGAGCCTCTATTTGCTGGGAAGATGCCTTTCGCATCTGCCGTTCGCGAGGCTGAAGAGGCCAGTCTCCAGGTTTCCGTCACCCCAGGTCAAAAATGGGAAGGGCAGGCTGAGGTAAAGGTCTACGGTCTCCCTCCGCATGTGACGCCTCAGCCGGTCACCTTGAATCCAGGGCAGGAAAGTTTTGCCATTCCTCTTACCGTTGGGGATAAGGCGCCAACGGGACAGCATAAGAATCTTTTTTGCGAAGCCGTGATTTCGAGTCCCAAAGGGCTGTTGCGTCAGAAGTTTGCTTTTGGAGGGATTTTGCGCATTGATCCCAAGCCAGTCGTTAAGCCTACCGAGTTGGCGGCCAAGACACCTGCAAAGCCGGCTGCGAAAAAGCCAGCTGCTGCGAAGCCGCTCTCGAGACTTGAGCAGCTCAGGCTTAAAGCCAAAACATCAAATCAGTGAATATGAAAAAGCTCTCAGATTTTCGACTGCCAGCCTTTTTTATGGTTGTGGCTGCCACCTTTGCTGTAGGGCAGGCGGCTCCCGTTGACTTCGGAAAAGAAGTGCAGCCCATCTTGGAGTTTCATTGTGTAGCTTGTCACAACCCTGGTAAGATTAAGGGAGGACTGCGTTTCGATACGGCTGCCGAGTTTTTTAAAGGAGGAGACTCGGGTGAGGCTCTTATAAAAGGAAATCCCAAAGCGTCTCTCATGATCGAACTGGTTTCACTGCCAGAAGACGATGACGACATTATGCCTCCTAAGGGGCGTATCCTGACGGAGAAAGAGATAGGCATTCTTACCAAGTGGATTCAGGAAGGGGCTCCTTGGCCTGACTCGTTGGTTCTAGTGCAAAAAGACGAGAAGGATTTCGCTGGTGCAGCTGAATTTGCTGCTGGTAATAAACAGCTTCGGGAGATTAACGTGTATCCCCCCGATATCATTTTTGAGTCTTCCCGCGATCATCAGAGCGTCGTGGTTACGGCGACATTCACAGACGAGACCACACTTGATGTTACCGCTAACTCGAATTTCGTCTTTCAAGACCCTAGTTTGATTAAGCTGCGCAGCCGTAACCATTTTGAGCCAGCCAAGGATGGTAGCACCTCATTGACGGTGACCATGGGGGGACAGAGTGTATCGGTTCCCGTCAAGGTAACGGGCGCGACTCAGGACCGTCCGATCAGTTTCCGTATGGACGTCATGCCCGTCTTTATGCGAGAGGACTGCAACACGGGTGCCTGTCACGGTTCTGCGCGAGGTCAGGACGGATTTATGCTTTCGCTTTTTGGCTATGATCCTAAAGGTGACTACCACCGCCTAACCCGCGAGCTCGTGGGGCACCGGGTAAATCTGGCGATTCCTGAAGAATCGTTGCTGGTGGAAAAAGCTATCGCTAGCGTTCCGCATACTGGTGGAAAACTCTTTGAGAAAGACAGTCAGAGTTACCAAACACTTGTCGAGTGGATTGAGGATGGGGCAAAGAATGATGAGAAGGATGAGGCACCCTATGTCGTCGAGCTTCAGGTCTATCCACCGAAGTTGGTTATGGAGGGCTCTGGTGCTAAGCAGCAGCTTACGATACGAGGAAAGTATTCTGATGGTCATGATCGAGACCTGACTGATCTTGCCATTTTTGTGGCGAGTGATGAATCGGTAGCTGGCGTAACCAAGGATGGTGTGGTGGAAGCCAAGAAGAGAGGTGAGTCGTTCATCATGGCTCGCTTTGAGACTCAGACTGTTGGCATACAGACAATCGTTATTCCCGAGGGGCTTGAATACACCAAGCCTACGTCAGAGGAGAAAAACTACATTGATTCTCTTGTGCATGAGAAACTCCATAAGCTCCGTGTCGAGCCCTCGGGCGATGCGGGTGACGAGACCTTTCTTCGTCGAGTTTACCTTGATTTGATCGGCCAGCTACCCTCTGTCACAGACTACCAAGCTTTCATGGCTGATAAGTCGGCGGATCGACGAGAAAAGTTGGTAAAGCGACTCATTGACCGCCCCGAGTTTGCCGACATTTGGGTAATGAAATGGGCTGAACTTTTGAAGATCCGTTCTAATGCGAACGTTCAACTAGGTATCGACTACAAAAGTGCCCTACTTTATCAGAACTGGCTACGTGAGCAGATCGTTTCAAATACACCTGTTAATTTGATGGTTAAAGAGATGCTGTCAGCTAACGGAGGTTTCTTCGAAAATCCGGCCACCGTTTATTATGATGCGGAGCGTGACCCGATTAAGCTCTCCGAAGACGCCGCTCAGGTGTTCATGGGTTTGCGGCTGCAATGTGCTCAATGCCACAATCACCCATTCGACCGATGGACGATGGACGATTACTACAGCTGGG
>JAHDIL010000118.1:0-2719 GCA_020630835.1 Verrucomicrobiota bacterium | reverse complement strand
AAGCCCGGAGTCGATTCTCGCGAGAAGGTCATCTACAATCGTCGTTCTGGCGAGACCAAACATTTAGTCGACGGGCGCGTCATGCCTCCTCGTTTCCTGGGCGGGGAATTTCCGGACGTGAAAAACAAGGATCGGCGGGCTGTCCTTGCCGAATGGATGGCAGAGCCGAACAATCCCTTCTTCTCTCGCAATGTGGTAAATATCGTTTGGGAGCATTTCTTTGGGGTGGGTATTGTCGATCCGGTGGATGATGTGCGTATCAGTAATCCGCCGAGTAACCCCGAGCTGTTAGATGAGCTGGCGCGCCGTTTTGCCCATGATTATAGTTTTGATTTGAAACGTCTTGTCTCCGATATCGTTTCCTCGAGCACCTACCAGCGGACAACTCGAGCGAATGCCTCAAATGCATCGGACATGAAGAACTTCGCAAAAGCAAATGTTCGCCGTAAGCGCGCAGAGGTCATGCTCGATACGGTTAGTCAAGTCCTCGAAGTGCAGAACAAGTTCGAAGGGTTGCCGTTGGGTAGCCGAGCTGTCGAGATTGGCGACGGTCGGATAACCAACTACTTTTTGGAAACTTTTGGGCGAGCAAGCCGCGAGTCTGTATGTTCCTGTGAGGTTACAATGGAGCCAAGCTTGTCACAAGCTCTGCATTTGCTCAACGGTGATACGGTAACAAAGAACCTCAAAGATGGGCCTGTTATAAAAAATTGGGTTAAGTCCAATAAGAGTCCAACAGAAGTGGTTAACGAAATCTATATTCGCACGGTTACACGCACCCCCACGGCTGAGGAGTCAAAACAGATCCTCAAGCAGATTGAAGAAGCTAAGGCAAATGGAATGCCGATCGGGGAAATCTATGAAGACGTCTTTTGGGCGATCCTTAACTCGAAAGAGTTTATGTTTAACCATTAAGACAGAAGGGGCGCCGCCCAAGCTGCTTTAGGCGAATCCCTCTACGCTTTTCCTAGCTATTGCCTTTGGTGAAGACGAACTGCTCATTCTCTACTCGGGCGTGTATGTTCGTTCCCTCTGAGTAAGCGCCCGACAGTATCTCCATACTGAGCGGGTCGAGCAGTCGCTGCTGGACGACCCGCTTTAGCGGTCGGGCTCCGTAGACGGGGTCATAGCCTAAGCGGGCAAGGAGAGCGAAGGCCTCATCATCTAGGGTCAATGTTAGCCCTTTCTTTTTCAGTCGCTTGAGCACACGGTCGATTTGGATGTCCACGATAGAGCGCAAATCGTCTTCCTCTAGGCGGTCGAAAATGATTGTCTCATCGACCCGATTGAGGAACTCTGGGCGGAAGTGTGAGCGCAGCGCTTCCAGCACGAGAGCCTCCCGCTGTTCGCGGTTACTTTCAGCCATAATGTGCTCTGAGCCGATGTTGCTGGTCATGATAATCACCGTATTTCGAAAGTCGACGGTGCGCCCCTGACCGTCTGTGATACGTCCATCATCGAGCACTTGAAGCAGGGCATTAAAAATGTCGGGATGGGCTTTCTCTACCTCATCGAATAGAATAACGGAGTATGGCCGGCGTCGGACTGCTTCTGAAAGCTGCCCGCCCTCGTCGAAACCCACATAGCCAGGAGGCGCTCCGATTAATCGTGCGACAGAGTGTTTCTCCATATACTCGCTCATATCGATACGAAGCATGGCCTTCTCATCATCGAAAAGAAACTCGGCGAGTGCTCGCGCGAGCTCCGTCTTGCCAACACCTGTCGGACCGAGGAAAAGAAAGGACCCGACGGGCCGATTCTCATCCTGAAGACCGGCTCGAGCACGGCGCACAGCATTTGACACCGCTTCAGTCGCACGTTTCTGTCCGATGACACGTTCACCGATGCGTGACTCCATGTTTATGAGCTTCGATTTTTCACCCTCTTGCAAGCGCGACACCGGAATACGGCTCCATGTGCTCACGACCTGGGCGATATCCTCTTCAGAGACTTCCTCCTTAAGGATGGGAGAGCTCCCCGCCTCACTGCGCCTCTTGTCCCGAGCAGCTTCTAGATCGGCCTGAGCTTGCGGTAGTTCTCCATACTGGATTTCGCTGGCGCGTCCGAGGTTGCTGGCGCGTTGTGCGGACTCGAGAGCGAGTCGTAGGGTCTCAACAGTCTGCTTGAGCTCGTTGATCTCATCAATCACCAGTTTTTCGTTTTGCCACTGGGCGCGTAGAGCATCGCTTTTCTCCCTCATATCAGCTTGCTCTTGGGTAACTTTTTCTAGGCGTCGTATACTCGCCTCGTCTTCTTCTTTAGCGAGCGCCTGACGCTCCATCTCCAGCTGCATGCTCTGACGGTCGAGCTGATCTAGTTCGGTAGGCAAAGAATCTAGTTCTATCTTGAGGCGGGATGCCGCTTCGTCGACAAGGTCTACGGCCTTGTCGGGAAGGAAACGATCCGCGATGTATCGATCACTTAGATTAGCTGCTGCGACGAGTGCGGAGTCGGTAATGCGGACACCATGGTGAACTTCGTAGCGCTCCTTGATCCCGCGAAGAATAGCGACCGTATCTTCACCCGTAGGTTCTTGCACAGTAACTGGCTGAAAGCGACGCTCCAGCGCGGCATCTTTTTCGATATATTTGCGATATTCATTCAGCGTCGTGGCCCCGATCGTGCGCAGTTCCCCGCGCGCCAGTTCTGGCTTCAGAAGGTTCGATGCATCGACGGCTCCTTCGCTGGCTCCAGCTCCAACAATGGTGTGTAGCTCATC
>JAHDIL010000117.1 GCA_020630835.1 Verrucomicrobiota bacterium | reverse complement strand
AGCCCTGGCTTTTCAGCAAAAGCCGCCATCCCGATGGGGCAAGGGGCAGAACAAAAGCACCATGATACCAGAGCCTATAAAAGCCGTTCGCACCGATTTGACCGAATCACCAGAGTAGATACGCTGCCGGAATGAAGGTGTCGCAAGGATACTCGCAGTAATGGCCACCACCAAGCTCACCCCGGCTAGTAGGGTATTGGTGCTGCTGCTCAACAAGGTTTCATTCACGTGCGCCAGACCTGCCACGCCACCGACTGACTGAAAGGCGAACCAAGCCGTCACGATAAATCCAGAAAACAATACGACAGCCTGAATCGTATCAGCCCAAACCACCGCTCGATAGCCACCAAGAGTCGAATAGATGGCAAAGCCAATGGCAATCAAAGCCATCGCCATGCCCTGGTCGATCTGAGTAGCATAGCTTAGATAAAAGCCCCCACCAAGGATGTGCGCTCCTAGCCAACCGACACAAGCTAGATAGGTGAAGACGGCGACGATTCGACTAACCACAACACTGCCTCCAACATAACAAGACAATTCCTCGGCCATCGTCATGAAGCGAAAGCGCCGCGCAGGAGCGAACAGCCATGCCGTAAGCAATACCCCAATACAAGACCCAACGCCAAAAAGCGAAGCCGTCCACCCAGCACTATAAGCCTTACCTACCGAACCCATTGTCGAACCCGTTCCAACCATAGTAGCGACGGTTGTTCCTAAGGTGAGGAAAAGCGGCAAAGAACGGCCACCTAAGAGGAATTCATCTCCCGACTGCTGCCGCCTAGCAAACCAAGAACCAAAAATCGCAAGCGCGATAAGGTAAGCACCAAAACAGCTAAGGAAAAGGACCGGAGGCATAGATTGTCACATAGCAAGTGAGCCGTCCGGTTTCTACAAAAAAATCACAGCAATCGAGATTGAACGATACGATTCATGCATTCTCTAGCACCCTATGAACCAAAGCCTTCAACTCGCTCGGAGCATAGGGTTTCGGGAGAACTTCCGTAAAACCGAACTCACGCGGGCGCGCCATGGCAGGAGCATCGGAATAACCGCTGGAAACGATTGCTCTGACGTGTGAATCCAGCTCGCGTATGGCCTGCATAGTCTCGACACCTCCCAACCCACGCTCGATAGTGAGGTCACAAATGACGAGGTGAAAGGGGTCGCTTTCATCTTGAGCCTGGCGAAAGAGCGCTACGGTATCAGCACCATCACTCGTCTCTACCACCTCATACCCAGCGCGGCGCAGTGTCGCTGCAATAAGCCTGCGTATAGAGGCCTCATCCTCTAGGACGAGAATACGACCTGGAGAGTCCATCGATAACTCAAGAGTTTTCGGCTTAATATCAAACCCACTAGAGAGGTCAGACACTCCTATTTGATCCTCCTCTGTCAGGAACCCCAGAGGCGCGCCGAAAGACGCAATTGTTCCCTTTTTCACCTTCGACTGAAGCCGAACAAATCCACCGTGTGCTTTGGCGATAGATTCGCAGACCGTCAAACCAATACCCGAAGCATTTCTATCCTTCCGCGTGGTGGAATACGGATCAAAAACCTTCGAGAGATTCTCCGGCGAAATTCCTTCTCCAGAATCAATCACCTCAATAAGAAAATAATCCTCACGACTGAGCTCCCCTCCCTGGTCCTCGGCCAGCTCAGTCGCGGACACCCTTTTGCAACCGACCAGAATAACCCCCTGGTCTTTAGGCAGGGCATCTACGGCATTCTCGATCAGATTATCCAGCACCCGCTTAATCTGTGAGGGATCAACTTTCGCAAATACTTCATGGTCAGATCGACGAAACTGGAAGCGGATATCCGGCATGCGCAGTCGGTAATCAGTCAGCAGACTGCGAATAAGGGATTCGATAGAGGTTCTTACCCGCACCGGCTCTCCGCCACGAGAAAACGTCATTAGTTGCTGCACGAGACTCCCCGCACGAGAAGCCGCCTTCTGGGCGTCTGTAAGCAAATCATGCAGCTCCGCATCCTCCAGGTGCATTTCGCGAGCCATGCTTATCGTCCCCGTAAGGGTCGTCAGATGGTTGTTGAAATCATGAGCAAAACCGCGAGCCAGAAGCCCCAGCCCCTCCAAGCGCTCGGCTCGACGTTTCTCGAGATCTTGGATTTTTTCCGTTGTGATGCTCTCGAGGCGGATGACATAAACGCGCCCTTCTCGCTCACCACTGAGACGATACCACTGCCCACGCTCTCCATCATGCAGGTCGCCACCCGAGAAGTCATCGCCCCCATGACGAATCCACTTTTCCACTTTCGGTAGAGTCGCTGACCAGCCGATAGAAAAGAACAAGTCCCCTAATGAAAACACACCCTCCTGTTTGATAGAGGGTAACGCTCTTTGCGCCTCTAGACTGGATCCGAGGATTAGGAGTTCCACCGAGATACGAATCCAAATACCTGGTGCATCCTCCGCTTCGGCAACCGCCGGGCGAGAAGGCTCGGGATCCGGCCTCGTCCCAGGAAGAGCCCCTCGTCCTGGCGCGAGCAACCTGTTTACCGCTGGGTTTTGCGAAAGTTCACGCAATACATCCAACGCCGCAGAGCGCGACTTGGGCATTTCGCTTTCCAACTCCGGCTCCATATCGGAGAGCTTTTGTTTGGAATCGGAAAGCGCGACGGTATGCATCTGTCCCAGCTTTTGACCATCTAAATCGCGAAGAGCAGATACGGTGACATCCATCTGAATCTCAGTATCCAGGGACTCCCAAAAGTCGTCAACCCGGTTCCCAACAGCATTCTGGAGCGTCTTTCCTAACCCCTCCCGAGCTGCAAGGTTCGCGTAAACAATCCGCTGCTCCAAATCGCTGACCAGAATCGGCTGATTCATCACATCCAGAACACCCCGCAGGCCTGCTAACTTAGACTGCAGGGAATCTTTCTGCGGTCGCCTAGCTTCTGCTATCGATAGTATTTGGGTAGCAATCTCAGCTCTACCAAAGGGCTTCCTAAGAAGCCCTACGGGACGAACCGATAAAAGTTCACTCTCGACTTCATCCAGAGAGTGCCCCGTAACGAAGAGAGTCGGGATGTCTGCTCGCTCACGCAGACTGGCCGCCAGCTTCACCCCTCCTGACATTCCTGCAAAGTCCAAACTGACAATGGCTAGTTCTATATCATCGAGAAAGGGGTCTACCTCCTCGGGTTCGCCGAGAATAGCCAAGCATTCAAAACCGACATCCTCGACCGCCTGCGCAACGAGGCGGGCCGACATGGCGTTCTCGTCAGCCACAACGACTCGAAGTTTCGGTAAGCTCGGAGAAGTCTGCGTCATAGCTCGGCCCCCTTTCTCACACCGACTTAAGCGTTTTACTTTGATCTGCCCCAGGATCACTAACCGGGAAACGAACAGCCATAGCCAACGCCATCTCGCTCTGCGACATCAAGACCGTTTCACTCGCAAAACGCACTTGGCCACTGAGGCTTTCAGCAAGTAGCGAGAAAGCCGAATCATTGCCAATAGATGAAGGTGATAAAGGACCGTCCGTGAAGAAATCCAGCTGGAGAAAGCCTATCTCAGACGCTTTGCGCAAACGAAGGCGGATACGATTAGAGGACGCATCCCGTAGGACAGCCCCAACGATCTCGCCGATCCACAGGAGCGCTGATAGTGCGCGATCAGGATCTTCAAGCCAAATCTTCTCATCAGCAGACGGCTCGGCGAGCTCTACTTTTTTCTGCCTAGCTCCAAACCATGCCGTTAGACTTTCGCCAAACTCGACAAAACTAGCTACGAATTCAACGCTACCCCTAGCATCCGGTCGCAGCGCAGGAATAGCCCGCAGGCGGACCTGCCACCGCTCATCAGAGATACACTCGGTCGCTGAGGGGACGTCGAGGCTCTCAAGGGCAAAGAGCCCCGTCACGTGCTGTAGTTGATTGCAGAAAAAATGGCGCCTAGCCCGTGACTCAATTGCTTCCCCTTCCGCCTTTTCTTCACCCGTAGCAATAGACTGGCGCACCAATAAAGCGGACTGCCCCTTGCCACAGGAGCCATGAGCTACATCCCAGCCACCAACAGTGAAAGCCCCACGACTCATTTCTCTGGACGCAAATGCCTGAGCGATAGGCTCAGAAAGTTCGGCAAGCGGCTTCTTTATATGCTCGTCGGTCGGGACCAAACCTTGGAGAGGCTCGGCGGGCTCAGCGTAAAATTACCCCCTCTTCATCTACCAGAAGCACTAGATAAGGAATAATGTGTAGGATGCCGCCAAGCTTTCGCGCCAACTCCTGTGCCACTTCTTGATCTGCCAAGTCGCGCACCCGGCTGATCCAAAATACAGTAATAGGCCCATCCGAGGCAGCGAAGCCTTTGACCTCCGTTTTACGGATGGATACAGGGAGGGATTTCCACTTATCGCCAACGCGTATGCGCAGGCGGTAGTCGCCCACCGAATCAATTGGCTTGAGCCAACGTGAGAGCTCCATCAACTCTGGCTGAGATGCCGGCACACCGATCAACTTTGCCAAAGCTTCATTCACCATGAGAATCTTATTCTCCTGATTCACCAACAATGCGGCATCGTCATTCCCATGGAAGAGTGACTTAAACTTTTGCGAACCAAACTGTATACGCTGCTGCAGTTCACGGCGTCCACGCACATCGGAAAGAGTTACTAAGACATAGCCTTCATCAGTCTGCTGGCACGATACCTCGACAAACTCAATCCGGCCCGCTGGACTAGCAACGTCCATCTCAAAACTCTCCCTCCGCGCCCAGCAATGGGTTAGCCATGACCTCTGATTTTCAGCAGCCTGATCCGCCGGTGAGATTGCCCTAATCGACTCTAGAAAGACTTGCCCAGTCTCAACTAGCCCGCCAAAAAGTTTCCTGGCCGCCCCATTGACGTGCGCAACCCGCTGCATGCCATCAAGCACAACCATTGAAACGGGAGAGCAATCCAATAGCGAAAACGGCGCAGACTCAAGAGAGGGAGCAGACGAGAGGATCTCATCTCCAGGGAATCTAGAAAGCCCCAACCCGCCCTGCCGATCGACCGGATGCTCAGACCACTGGGTTCGCGAAGGGGCAGGAATCGAGCTTGGAATAGAGGCCCGACCCGTTGTCGTTGGCGAAACGCCCTGCTGAGGCCCTTGAGACAAAGGAATAAAGTAAGTTGAGTTGTAGTCGGGTTATTTAAGAAACATTAATAACTCTTCGCAAGCGCTTTCTCACTTTTTAGACGTATCTTTGCGAAATTTCTCTCGTGTGACTCAAAGTAACCGTAAACCTTCAGCTTATGACGTCCACAAAAGCCCCGTCGGTAAATGCGAGGGGGGGCTTTTGAAAAGCCTCTTAAGACTTAGTGGTCAGCCGCCCCATCCGACGGACTGAGTCAAAATCCAAGCTAGAACCCGAACCGGCTAACCGAGAGCGGTCGCATTTTAAAAATTTGAAACGGCGCAAGAGGCATGCTTTTGCCCCCTTGATAGAATCCGCTACGATGCAGCTGATTGGAAAAAAAGTAGAGATCACCATCAGGAGCTAGTTGCAGGCCACTAGGCCACTGAATGCGGGGATCGCGAGTCAGCACCCGAAGACCTAAGTAACCGTCCTCCGGGCTTACATAATCAATAGATCCTCGCAAAATGTCGCCAAAGTAAATGCGCCCCTTTGCATCGATAACCATACTATCGCAAACTGGTTTGGGCGATACCCCAACGATCTGGCTCTCTAGCGATGTCCTGCGAATATCGGTTCTCTTTAGTAGCTCCGTCTTGATCTTAAACAGTGACGCGCCATTCCTAGGCCCATAGTAAAGCCACTCACCCTTGCGGTCGATAGCTATCGGGCTTACACCAGTCAACGGCGATGCCAAGCGCCCATCCGGTCGCCGAGCCTCCACTCGTTGGCCAGAAATCTGGATAGCAATCTCAGGGTTTGGCATGACTGACTGGTGCCCTTCCAGAAGGCGGCGGCTAATCCCGGTTGTTAGATCAAGGACGATGATCGCAGCATCCAGCCCATCTGCAGGGTCGCTGATATAAATATGCCGTTCGTCAGGATCCAACACGATATTCTTGAGAAACGAGGTCGGAGAGAGGCTCGTTTCGAGGAGCGGCAGCACACGCACCAATTCATCCTTCCGGGTGTCCCAAGCGATGA
>JAHDIL010000116.1:223-6143 GCA_020630835.1 Verrucomicrobiota bacterium | reverse complement strand
CGATGGCAGGGCGATGCTAAGCAGTCGGAAAAAGCAGTGAATAGCACCTTAGCCGTTTGCATCGCTCATCGACTCGTGGAACAATGTTCCACGAAACCAAACCCTCTTTTTCTATGGCAGACGAAATCAAACAAGACATCGAAATTACCGCGTATTTAAAGACTTTTTGTGGCTGGAGCGAAGGCGTGCGCTCTGTATTTCGCAAATATGGTCTGGAGTGGGAGGAGAAAGACATTATCAAAAACCCAGCTTTTCGTTGGGAGATGGAGCAGAAATCCGGACAGCCGCTTTCTCCCTGTGTTGTCGTTAACGGCACGATGCTCGCTGATGTGAGTGGGGAGGAAGTCGAAGAGTGGATGATCGCAAATGATGTCCTCGCTCGCAGCGCCGCAGCGCCGGATGCCCCTATTGATAGCTCCTGCACGGACGCTCAGCATGCTGCCATGGACCGAGGTGAAATTCCGGAGGGGTTGGCAGGTCCCCAGGAAGGCGCAAAACCAAACGTCCGTTTCATCGAGTCCTAAACCTTTCCTGGGTTTTTGCAGCTTTGTAAAAGAATACCTATGGAGCAGGTAGTTCGGATTGCTACCTCGATAGCCTGCTGATCTAGAAATCTATGTCGAAGAAAGGACTAGGAAAGGGGCTTAACGCTCTTATTAAGACGCCGGGTGGGGTGGGTGTTGATCGCCCTGCCGCCAAGGCTGAGGGCTCGTCTGTGTCGGATGAACGGGACGTCGAAACCGGTGAGCGCGTTTTGCGTGTGGCGCTTGATGAGGTCGTAGCTTCACCTTACCAGCCCCGTCAGAAGTTTGTCGATGACCGACTCGATGAGCTTGTTGAGTCTATTCGGGAACACGGCATTATCCAGCCTCTCGTCGTGCGTGAGGTGGATGGGAGATTCGAACTCATTGCGGGGGAGCGCCGGTGGCGAGCCTCTACCAAACTGGAACTCTCTGAGGTTCCCATCATCGTCCGTGAAGCCTCCGATCGAGACGTCCTCGAAATGGCGCTCATCGAGAACCTACAGCGAGAGGACCTCGACCCCATCGAGGAGGCCGAGGCATATACGCGCCTAGCTGTCGACTTTGGACTCAAGCAGGACGAAATTGCTCAGCGAGTAGGTAAGAAGCGCGCCACAGTCGCGAATACGATGCGGCTGCTCGATCTAGATCGCAGCGTCCGCGATCTCGTCTCTCAGAAACTCATTACTGCTGGCCATGCTAAGGCTATACTCGCCGCTCGCACTCAGGCCGAGCAGAAGATGATATCTGAAATGGTTGTGAAACGAGGGTTAACCGTTCGCGACACAGAGCGCATAGTCGCTGAACAAACTGGGGGTAAAACAACTTCTAAAAAAGCCAAGTCGGCCGGCAAATTATCTCCGCAGGCGGAAGCATACGTGCGTCAGATTCAGGATCAGCTACGGAGCCGTTTCTCGACAAATGTTATGATCCAGCATGGAGAAAAACGCGGCAAGATCGAGATTGAATACTACGGTAATGAGGACCTTGGGCGCGTTCTCGAAATCCTCGGCGTGACAGCCGATTAGTCATTTTCCAGGTGGATAAGGTGAGGTCAGCAGGGCAATACTTTCGAGCTACGTTAGGATTTTGTGGTGTTTTTCTGCCCTGCTTGCTGGTCATTACTTTACTTTTCGGGTGCGATGAACCGCCTACCAGCGCCCTTAGCGTGCGTTCCGATAGGAATGATCAACCGCGTGTTGTGACCGCTGAACACATAGCTGAGTGGTTCACCGAGGTCGCTGGTCAGGATGCTGCTGTCCGAGGGACAGACGCGCATATTCTGCGCCGGGAGTGGATTCAAAGCCAGTTGAATAAGCTCGAGTGGGACGCGCGCTGGGAGACCTATCCGACGATCGGGGAATCAGCGAAAGCGGGTGTCATCCGTGCGCGCCCTGCGGGCGCTAAAGGTAAGGCGAGGGCATTGCTTGTTACCCACTGGGATATCAAAAAAATCTCTGATCAATCAGTCGGCGCCAACGATGGGGTGTCGGGGCTTGTCACGCTATTGACGGTCGCTCAGGCTCAACCGCTTCCCGAGTTGGAGCTCGTGTTTCTCGGGGCTGAGCACCCGCTAGGGCCGCGATATACTAACACGGATGGGTTGAACTCCAGTAAGGCGCTTTCTCGAGCTCTCGCTGAATTACCCGACGAGCAGCGACCGGAGTTTGCCCTTTATGTAGAGATGTCAGGTAGCGGAGAGGGGCCTTGGGTGGTTAGCTCCCAGATCGCAAGTGCCGGCTTCTCGACGACGGCTTCGCTGCCACAGGGGTATACTGATTTGGCAGCCCGGTTGCTTGCCGCGTCAGGAAAGGAAAGGGGGCTGACATTGTCTCAGGACCCTTTTGGTGGGGCGCATGTAGCCCTTCAGTTGATCGGACGGATACCCGCCGCCATTATCACAGAGCCTGAATATCGCAAAGAACACACACCTCTCGACGTTGTGGATGCCCTTGATCAGGAGCTGATCCTTGAGCGCTCGTTGCGGCTCGGCCACTTTATCGAGGAATGGCTGAACACTGAGCCAGCGCAAGTCGATTAGGCAAACAACCTTGATCCTACAAACTTCTATATGAATCTGTCCGGAGAGAATGTCCTCATCCTGGGAGCCGGTGGTAGCGGTCTCGCCGCTGCTCGCCTCGCCGCGGAGGCGGGGGCTAGGGTCACCTTGGTTGATCAGTGCCACCGCGATAGGCTCTCGGACCGCGCGCGAGAGCTCGTCGATACTTACGATCTCCGGCTCCGGATCGGCGATGCTGCGGCTATCCCGCCAGCGGATGGAGACCTCATTGTAACCAGCCCTGGGATTGACACGATTCGCGGCCTTGGTCGCGTCTACGCCGACTGGGCAGCGGCTAGGCGTATTGAACTGATCGGCGAGGTCGAATTTGGCTATCGTTTTCGTCCCGAATGGCGCTACATTGGTATCACTGGGACCAATGGAAAGACGACAACCACGGAGTTGGTTACCGCCACTTTGAGGGCTGGTGGGCTAAATGCCCTTGCTGCTGGAAACATCGGTCGACCGCTCTGCGATGTTATTTCGTCCAAAGAGCAACCGGACATGGTTGTGCTTGAGTTGAGCTCTTTCCAGCTTGAAACGACTTTCGAGTTTAGCCCCGAAGTCGTCGTTTGGATGAATTTCGCCGCTGACCACATGGATCGCTACGCTTCGCTGGAGGGATATTATCAGGCCAAGCGTCGAATCTTCTCCAATACGACGAAAACTAAGCTCGTTCTTCATCGCCAGGAGGAAGCCTTTCCTCTGAACCTGCCTGTTCGCGGCTTTTCTGCCTTTTCTGTCGAGAGTGACTATGGCTACACCGAAGGCAAATTGGTCGACCGCATGGGGAAAGGTGAGCCCTGCCTGTATCGAGGTCATGCTGAACTCCAGGGGCTGCACAATGCTGAGAATGCTATGGTCGCTATGGGTATCTGTGATCATCTCGGTATTGACCGGTGTGTTCTCGAAGAGCTCTTGACAAGCTTTCGTCCTCCTCGGCATCGTTGTGAGAAAGTTGCGGTCTTGAATGGGGTGACCTACTTGAATGATTCGAAATCAACTAACCTGCACTCGCTGGAGAGTGCGCTTCGCGGTCAAGAGGAGCCAGTTGTCCTGATTGCTGGAGGGAAGGAGAAGGGGTTAGAGTTCTCGGAACTGAATGCGATTGCAGCAGAGCGTGTCAGTTTTGCGATTTTAATCGGTGAGGTAAGAGAAAAGGTTAAGGAAACTTGGAAGTCAATTGTTCCTACACTCCTCTGTGATAGCATTGCCGAGGCCGTTGAGGCCGCAGCGCAAAGGGCCAAACCTGACTCCGTCGTTTTGTTCTCACCAGGCACATCGAGTTTCGATATGTTTTCGGGTTACGAGGAGAGGGGAGAGACCTTTGTGAAAGCGGTAGAGCGGCTCATCTAACGCTACTCCGACTGACTCTAGATGTCGGAGGTTTCTGTTCTACAGACCGACATCATGAAAAATAAAGTCAATCGCAAAGCTCGCCGTAATCGGAAGAAAAGCCTCTTCAAGCGCAAGGGACTTCACCAGATGAACGCGCATGTCACTGAGGAGCAAGACTGGTATCTCGATAGTCCGGATGTGCGTCTGACGAGAGTGTTCCTCGTTGTCATTCTTCTCCACGTCGTTGCTGTAGGTGGTATCTTTGCTTTCCGAGTTTTTAATAAGGCATCTGAAAACAGTGCTCCTCTCTTTGCTAGTCAACCCGTCGAGGCTAAGATACAGAAGAGCGAAGTGCAGCGCATGGCCGCCTCAGTCCCGCCGCTTTCTGAAAGAGCTCGTGCGGCACTCACCGCTCCAGCTGTCCAGCCTCAGCCCGCGGCGCCTGCCTCCGTCACATCGGAGACTCCTGAGCAGGAGGCTCTTCGGCGTGCTCCTGCTCCTTTGCGCCCCGCGCAGTCAACCGAGGGTCAATACCTGGTGCAGGCAGGTGATACCGTATCCTCTATCGCAGCTCATCTCCGCGTTGATGGCAACGCCTTGCGTCAGACCAACTCGATACGCTCCGATAATGAACTTTATCCTGGTCGCTGGCTCACGATTCCAACCGGTCCAGCTGTCCGGGCGAAGGCTTCAGCTGTCGCGAAACCGATCGCTCGCGTTCAGCAGCGTTCTGTCGCATCGACTCCAGCCTCAAGCGTCGCATCACCATCCGTCTACACGGTTGTCTCCGGCGATACTGCCTGGGGGATCGCACGCAAACTGCAGGTGTCTTACAAGGAACTGATGGATGTTAATGGTATTGACCGACCTGAGTCTTTACAGATCGGCCAGCAGTTACGAATTCCTCAGCCCTGATCTGTCAGGTGCTGATCTCTGACAGAGAGCTCTCCTAACCTTTTCGCATGTTTCACCAGCGTAGTCATTACATCCTGATTATATCGGTCCTCGCTCTGATCATTGTGGGATTTGTGATGTTGTTCAGCACCTGTCTCTTCAGTGCACAGGCCAATGCGTCGGATGTCTACGGTGAAGCTAAGAAGCAGGGGTTTTGGCTCGGTTTAGGACTTGTCGTCTGTCTGGGCGCCACCCTCGTCGACTACCATGTGTGGGCCAAGTGGATGTTGCCCCTTTTCTGTGGAACCTGTGTGCTGCTGGCACTCTGTTACGTCCCAGAGGTTGGTCGCGAGATTAATGGCGAGAGACGCTGGATTGGGATAGGAGGTATTCAGCTTCAACCCTCAGAGCTTGCTAAAATCGCTCTTGTTGTTTTCCTAGCCAAGTGGTTTGATCGTCGCCCCGATTGTGTCGGCGAAGTCCGCAGAGGGTTTGCCTATCCCTTACTCATCAGTGGCTTTATGATCGCTCTTGTTCTCTTCGAGGTCGATATGGGGACTACCGCAGTTCTCTCGTTAACCACTCTGCTATTACTCTTCGTTGCGGGCACTCGGTTACGTTATCTCGTTAGTTTGCTCTTCATCGGAGCCATCGGATTTGTTGGCATGCTTAGTTATGCTAGCGGCAGGATGGAGCGCATTCTTGCCTTCATCGAACCTGAAGCGCATCGTCTCGGTGCTGGGTTCCAGCAGTGGATTTCGCTCATGGCCTTGGGCTCAGGTGGCACCTTTGGGCGTGGCGTAGGCGAAGGACGCCTCAAGATGCTCTATATGCCCTTCGCTCATACTGACTTTATCTTCCCCATGATTGGTGAGGAGATGGGATTGTTCGGCACGCTGATTGTTGTGTTGGCCTTTATTTCCCTTGTTGTTGCAGGCTTCATTATTGGTCATCAGGCTCCTGATCGTTTTGGATCTCTGTTGGCCGTTGGGTTAGTTGGATTTCTCGGTTTTCAAGCCTTTTTGAATATCGGGGTGACGACTAGCGTCCTACCGAATACCGGGCTGACACTCCCTTTCATTAGTTACGGCGGTTCATCGCTTGTGAT
>JAHDIL010000116.1:0-213 GCA_020630835.1 Verrucomicrobiota bacterium | reverse complement strand
CGCTGTTGGCATTCTGCTGAACATTTATCGGCAGGGTGTCGGCGCCAGAGCAGGGCAGACTGAGTGGGTGCAGCGCAAGCGGATGACGCCCCGCACCGTTGCTTCCTAGAATCACGGAGGGCAGAGTTCTAGACACACTGTGCGCTCTATTTTTGTCGATTTTCAACGCAGTAATTGATTGGCTGAGTAGCTTACCCCTAGCGTAACGTTACA
>JAHDIL010000115.1:835-6149 GCA_020630835.1 Verrucomicrobiota bacterium | reverse complement strand
TAGATGTCAGCCCAGCCGAGAGTGTCCTCGACAGTGAGCACTCGGAAGCCTTCCATGGCAGCCTGTAGGGCGCAAATGGGGTCGACTTCGGTGACTACGACTTGAGCTCCGAAGCCTTGTAAGGTCTGGGCGCAGCCCTTCCCAACGTCTCCGTAGCCGCAGACAACAGCAACCTTGCCAGCGATCATGACATCAGTCGCGCGTTTGATGCCGTCGACGAGACTCTCGCGACAGCCGTATAGGTTATCGAATTTCGATTTGGTCACAGAGTCATTGACGTTGATGGCTGGAACACGCAGTTTTTCAGCTTCAGCCATTTGATAGAGGCGGTGCACACCTGTCGTCGTTTCTTCAGAAACTCCCCGCCAATCCTTGAGGTAATTTGTGAACTTATTGGGGGTTTCGGAAAAGATGCGCTTGAGGAGAGCTTTGATGACGGCTTCTTCTTCGCTCTCGGATGCGCTATCGACGAAGCTCGAGTCGCCTTCTTCCAGCTCAGCACCTTTATGGATGAGGAGTGTGGCGTCGCCGCCGTCGTCAACGATAAGTTCTGGGCCGGATCCATCGGGCCAAGTAAGAGCTGCTTCTGTGCAGTCCCAGTATTCCTCTAGGGTTTCGCCCTTCCAGGCGAAAACAGGGATGCCGGCGGCGGCAATTGCGGCAGCCGCATGGTCTTGCGTGGAGAAAATATTACAACTGCACCAGCGAACGTCAGCGCCAAGAGCGACGAGCGTCTCAATCAGCACCGCTGTTTGCACGGTCATGTGGAGCGAACCCATAACGCGGACGCCGTCCAGAGGTTTTTCTCCGGCATACTTCTCCCGAGTCGCCATGAGACCAGGCATCTCGTGCTCGGCGACTTCGATTTCCTTCCTTCCGAAATCAGCAAGGCTGATATCAGCGATTTTGTAAGGCAGGCCAAGGTAGGTGGCGCCTTTTGGTTCTGTGGCTTCTGTAATCATAATGTAATGAAGATTGGGGTGCTGAAAGCTCCGTTACGCGCCGGCAGCACTGCGGAGATCGTCTATTCTGTCTGTGCGCTCCCAAGTAAGGGAATCAGTGTCGTCTTCACGCCCGAAGTGGCCATAGTTGGTGGTCTTACTGTAGATGGGCCGGAGCAGGTCGAGTTGAGCAATGAAATCTGCCGGTTTAAACGAAAAGACGTCTTGCACGGCTTTGATAATCGCGGCTTCAGCGACTTGGTTTGTTCCGAAGGTGTCAATGTGGACGCTGACTGGGTCAGGATAGCCGATCGCATAGGCCAGTTGTAATTCGCAACGCTCAGCGAGTCCGGCAGCCACTACATTCTTCGCGACATAGCGTGCCATGTAGGCTGCCGAGCGATCGACTTTGCTTGGATCTTTCCCTGAGAAGGCCCCGCCGCCATGGCGCCCCATACCACCGTAGGTGTCTACGATGATTTTTCTGCCGGTTAGTCCACAGTCACCTTCTGGGCCGCCAATCACGAAGATGCCGGTGGGGTTGATGTGGTATTGCGTCTCTGAAGTAAGTAGCTCCGCCGGCAGTTCTTTTTCGACAAGATCTGCTTTGAGAATCTCGCGAATTTCGCCAGTGCTGATGCTCTCGGCGTGTTGGGTAGATACGACTACGGCAGAGATGCGAGTAGGCTTTCCATCCACATACTCCATGGAGACCTGAGTCTTGGAGTCTGGGCGCAGCCACTCATGAGTTCCGGATTTACGCAGATCGGTCAGAGCGCGCCCGAGCTTGTGTGAGTAAGCGATGGGGGCGGGCATGAGTTCTGGAGTTTCCTTCACGGCATACCCAAACATTATGCCCTGGTCACCAGCGCCTTGCTCAGATGTTTCTTTGTTGTCGGCTGCTGCTGCATCGACGCCCTGGGCGATGTCTGGGGATTGTTGTCCGAGAGCATTGACGAAGAAAAAATTGCGAGCATTGAACTTGCAGTCGTCGTGGATGTAACCAATCCCTTCGATAGCGTTTCGAACGACCTCTTGGTAGGAGAACTCGGAGCTAGTGGTGATTTCTCCTCCCAGCACAACCATGTTGTCTTTGACGAAGGTTTCACAGGCAACCCTGGCAGATGGGTCTTGTGCGAAACAAGCGTCCACGATGGCATCGGAAATGGTATCGCAGACTTTATCTGGGTGGCCCTCAGTAACGGACTCTGAGGAGAAGATGAATGACTTGGACATAATATATTTGCAAATCTTGATGCGTTGATATCTTTAGCACCAGTCTGTATGTCGTCAATTCTAAAAAAGCTCCGGCTCGTTTCTGAACCGACCCGAATTCGCATCTTGCACTTGCTGCGTCAGCAAGAGCTTTCCGTTGTCGAGATGCAGGAGATTCTGCAGATGGGGCAGTCGCGGATCTCGACGCACCTCTCCCAGCTGAAAAAAGAGGGCTTCGTCTCTGACGAGCGAGCTGGCAAAAATGTTATCTATGGTGCTGTTACGAGCGGAGCGGAGGAAGAAAAGCAGCTCTGGGATATGATCGAAACGGTTTCAGAAAGTCTGTCGGAGACGGCTGCCGACGAAGTTGCTCTGGAGCATGTCGTCCTAAGGCGAAAAGATCGAGTCCGTGCTTATTTCGACGAACTCGCCGGGAAATTTGGGCGGTCATATTGTCCTGGGCGCTCTTGGAAATCGTTGGCAGAAGCCTTATTGAAATTGATGCCACCTCTCTTAATTGCTGATTTGGGAGCGGGAGAGGGGACGTTCTCTCAGCTGCTCGCGCAGTCTGCGAAACATGTGATCGCGGTGGATAATTCAGAGAAGATGGTCGCGTATGGGGCATCGGTGGCTAAGGAAAACGGTTTTCAGAATTTGGAATACCGGCTTGGGGATATCGAGGCTCCCCCAATCGACTCAGAATCGGTGGATCTAGCGTTTTTCTCCCAAGCTCTGCATCACGCTGATGATCCGGCGGTTGCCGTGGAAAAGGCATTCGAGATCGTGAAGCCTGGAGGAAGGGTCGCTATTCTTGACTTGGCAAAACATCAGTTTGATGAGGCTCGTGAGCTCTATGCTGACGTCTGGCTCGGTTTCTCAGAATATGAACTGACGGAGTTCCTTGAAAACGCGGGCTTTCGGAGCGTCGAAATAGCGCGCGTTGATCGAGAGGTTGATGCCCCGCATTTCCAAACGCTTCTTGCCATTGGTCACAAGCCAAGCTGATCGCGTAAATAAATCTGTAACATAGTTGGACGTCGATGTTATACCCTCTATGTGGATAAGGCAGAAACAGCATTGATAAAGCGAGTTCAAGCGGGCGATTTGCATGCCTATGAGGACTTGTTAGATATTCATTCGCACCGATTGCGCGCCTTCATCGCCCTTAAGCTGCCCATATCCCATCTGATCGATGAGATTGCTCATGAGGCATTTATTTTTGCGCACGCGAACATAGGGGAGTTTGACCCCTATACCGACTTCGGGAAGTGGTTACGAGCGATCGCATATAACTTGATTAGGAGAGAGGTCCAGAGATACCAGCGTAAGGCCGTGAATGAGAAAAACTTCTTCGAGCATGTGGTGGTAACTAATGAAGTTGGCTTTGACGCTGATAATGATGAGTTGATCCTGTTTTTAGAGGAGTGCATGCAGCGACTGTCTGATAATCAGAAAAATTTACTTCGCCTAAAATATGAAGAAGGTGAAAGCAGTGTCGCAATGTCCGAGGGGATCGGCCAGAGCCGGGCGTGGGTGCGCACTACACTTTGCCGCATCCGTTCGGCCCTGAAAAAGTGTGTCGAATCGAAAGTCGCCGTTTCGCAGCGGTTGTCGTGAATTAGAGAACTGTGGAGAATTTATGAATCAAGATGCCATCGAGGCCTACCTATCAGGAGAACTGACAGATCAGGATAGTGCTGATCTAGAAGCGGCCCTGCGAGAGGATCCAGATCTGCGAACGGCTCTTCGTGAGCAGGCGGCATTCAATCAAGCAATATCCGTCCTGACGGATGCTGATTTGAGCAAGGACAGATTCCAGGAATCAGTGATGGCATCTATTCGAGCGTCTGGGTCGGACGTGGTAAAAAGTTCCGTTCTCACCGCTATATTAAACCAACGAGAGCGCTTGAATGCCGTTCGGTGGCCGGATTTACTTAAGGCGACTGCTTTCGCCTGTCTGTTTGCCTGTGGGCTTCTATATTTGGCCAACGAATATTCATCTGGCGGCAAAGGCGCAGGGACGACACGGCTTGATCGGCCAATGTTAGCTCGTGTCCAATCTGTCTCAGAGGACGCTGTTTGGTCAGGTGGCCGTGAGTGGATGTCTGGAGGGGTCCTCAATGTTGTTTCTGGAAAGGTTGGGATCGAGACAAACTTGGGCGCCTACGTTGAGATAGAAGGGCCGGCAACGATGCGGCTTGAGTCTGAAGGGCGGGTCTTTTTGGACGAGGGGGTCTTGATTGCGAGAGTTCCCCCGATGGCATCGGGCTTTACGGTAAACACGCCAGCACTGAATGTGGTTGATATAGGGACGGTCTTTGCTGTGGAAGTGTCTGAGGATGGCAGCAGCGCATTGCATGTGATCGAAGGCGTTGTTGAAGCGAGCCCGGCGAGTGGGACGAGTTCAGCGCTCGTGTTGACTGGGGGGATGAGCGTGCAAGCCTCAGAACTCCGTGCCTCCGATCTTGTTGACATTTCCTACGGCGGGAGTGAATATTCATTCTCTCTCGATGGTCCAGTGCGCAGTGAGCCGTTTGTTGATCTCACTTTTGATTGTGATAGGATGTCGGGTATTGTTAGTAATCGGTCGGCGGGACTCGGAGTTGAAGATGTGCCTATCGTTGGCGAACACGGCATTGACCGCTCTCCAAGATTTTCGCGTGGCGTTCGTGGGAGCGGGCTCTCCTTTCAGGCTGATCGTGTTTTTGCTATCCCTGCTGCCCAAAAGAATGTCGATGAAGGTTTTACCTTGTCATTTTGGATTCGGTTAGACCCGTCTGCTGTCGGTGAGGGGCGTATTGCCCAAATCTCTCCCTCGATGGTGGGTGGCGAGAAGGGTGTCACGGTCGGAGTTACCAGACCAGGAGAAGGATCCGTTGCGGGTTCCATTGCCTTGCAAACAAGTCGAGCTTTGGTGGGTGGAGGGACGGATATAGCGGATGGTCAGTGGCACCATGTTGTCCTGCGAGTTGTCAAACAAGACAGTAGCGAAACCGTGGGAGCTGTTCAGGTTTTCGTCAATGGACGACCGGAACGTCTCGAGAAGTCAAGTGTTGCGAGCGGTTTGAGCGATGAATTGCCGTCCCCTCCCTTCGTGAGCTTTGGAGGGAATGATGGCTTCGGGTTTACTGGAGAAATAGACGAAATTAAAATCTTCG
>JAHDIL010000115.1:0-825 GCA_020630835.1 Verrucomicrobiota bacterium | reverse complement strand
AGTGCCATTCCGTCCTTCCAGATTTACGAAATTTTTGATTCAATAGAGTAATAAAAACGAAATAACAAATCCCTATAAGATGAACCGAAAAATAAAAAACTATCTCATGGCCGCGGCCTTGTGTTTTGGCCCCTTTTTGCATCAAGCCAAGGCCGAGTCTAGGACTTGGACGTCTGCCGATGGGAAGAAGGTAGAGGCTGTCTACGCCGGTATCGATGGAGCAGGGGCAACGGCTAAAGTGAAGTTGAAACTGCCTGACGGCAAAGTGGTTCTTTATCCTGTTTCGCGGTTAAGTGAGGCTGACCAGTTATTTGTGAAAGGCAATCTTCCGACCGGTCCAGCGTCTCTTGCGGCCGAGATCGATAAGCTTGTATTTGAAAAACAAAAGTCTTCTTACGCTAAGCTGCAACAGCAGTTAGCGGGCCTTGGCTCATCGAATCTTGATGCTGCAGCAAAGCTCAAGCGCAAGGAGGAGTTGGAGCGTGAGCTCGAAATGTGTAAGCCGAACCCGCGCACGTCAGATGAGCAGTTTCTGCGTCGAATTTATCTGGATATTGCGGGCCGGATACCGACTTATGACGAGAGTATCGAATTCCTTGAGAGCCGGAATTCGGCGAAGCGCGAGGAGTTAATTGACGAGCTGCTTGGTTCCGAAGCCTATGTAATGCACACGTTCAACTTTTTCTCCGACCTTCTGAGGATTCGGGATCGCGTAATTATGGGCGGTAATGGGAGCCTTAGTGCGGCTCCTTACATTCGCTACATGAAGCAGCAAATTAGACAGGATCGACCATTTGATGAGCTTGTTCACGAGATGCTCACAGC
>JAHDIL010000114.1 GCA_020630835.1 Verrucomicrobiota bacterium | reverse complement strand
AGGTCTGCGATAATTTTCATAAATGATCGCAAAAACAAAAGAGTTCAGCCCTCTCACCAGACACCTAGAGCGTCGTAGCCGTGGTCCGATTCATCACGCACCACCTGCTTTCGAAAGACAAGCGCTAGCGGAATCCGAGGCCCCGAGCGCGGAACGCTGTTTCTTGATTGGCGACCACTCGGGTGAGCATTTCGTCAACGCACTCCCTGCCCACATTTTTTCTCGGATGGTCGATCTAGATCAATTCCGCTGCCTAGCGCCGGTCAGCGATGTTCCTGCTGCGCCTGGTGCCTTTCCGAGGAGAAGCTGGGCTGACGCCGCTGCGGACCTTCGCTCGACGAATCTCCCTGCCGTTTTCCTGGGACAACAGGACCCTTTCCAAACGCTTGCCAGTGCTTACGAAAGCTCCGTAACTCCAGAGGAAGCCGAGCGTTTCTCACTGCTTCAGGAGATCTCGTCCGCGCGCATCACCGCAGAATACTTGCTGCGCAAAACGGGCCGTTCCTCCCATCTGGCCAACTTCGGCTCAGAGTTTACCCACCATCGTTTTTTACACATTTCGCTTCGTGGTTGGCCAAAGCTGTCTGCTTGCGATCAGAATCTCATCAAGAATTCACTCCAGGCTTCAGGCCCTATCGGAGCCGCTGATCATTTCACTCAAGATTTGGCGCAAGAGTTGGAGATCGACTCCATCCCTATGCCCTCATTGCTTTATCTTCTGGAGCAAACCTGCCCCCATTCACTCGCTGGCGCCTCGCAAGCCTCTGCAGGAATAGCCTCCTTTCGCCACCGGTTTCCAACTGGTTGGGCCGCGGTGGAGATTGCCTCTGCCGAGAAGGCCAATATTACGGCAGCAATCACGGCAGCTGAACAAATCATCAGTTCGACAGGCCTTGGCGTCGTCTTCTTCTCTCCTAAACTTCAGGAGCTAACCTTCCACGAGGAGAAGGCCTTAAAAAGAGCCGTTTCAGCATTCACGGGGAGTGAGGCCGCACGCTTCGTCGAAAACGACCTCTGGGCCCAGGTTAATTTTCTTCGTCAGAGCCGCTTGGTGATCAGCGAAACAACAAATACTCGCATTCTATCTGCCGCGCTCTCCTTACCACGGCTCAGTCGAGTTCCACAGAACGAGAGTGACCAAGACTCTTTAGTGGATTTCTGTGAAACTTGGGAGCGAGTCGATGTCGAAATGCTGGCAGAGGAAAACCCCGAATCCCTGTTGGAACAACTCGGAGACGTCTATCAAAAACCCTTCTCCCATTGGGAGACTGAAGCGGTTCAACAATACGCAGCTAGCCAATGGCTAGCCTTAGACATTTAACAGGATCAATCATGATCGAAATCAAAAAGCAGGCGAGGCAGCTCCTCGACCTGCTTTTTTCTGTCTAAGGAACCGCCCCAAAGCCATTGAATGTAGTGGTGTGAGCACCAATAGGTGGATAAAGAATAAGCGCGCTCTAGTAATGTAGCCAAGCTGTGCAGGGTAACTCTAACCATGATTTAGGACTACCCGAAAAGAGTTATTGAGGTTTTCCGTTTTCCTGATGTGCCTCTACTCGGCGGCCGGGCTCATCGAGGGCTTAGTCCTCACCCTATCGACTCCTAAGACGTAATCGTGCTACGAAACAAACTAAGCGCGACGCCGGCTTCGCCGGATTACTAGTCCCGAGATAACCAAGGCAACCATACTCAGTGAGGCACCTACACTGAAATAGTCCCGTAACTCTTTACTCAGAGCATCGAAAAAGTGAAATTTGTGGAAGTTCACAAATAGCAGAGACTCGATCACCCCTAAGGTATCCGTTCGCATGCTCATGTGCGCATCTGATGTATCGATCGTGTATTGCCAGAATTTTTGGCCAGGATAATTCACGCGCCAGACCGGCAGCCGCCGAAAAATGAAACCGTAGTCGTCACGAAAACGACTGATTAACTCAGCCTTTCCGGCTTGGGCAGCCTCAATACCAGAAAACTCAGCGGCCAACTCTCGCGCGTAGACCTCATCGCCGTTTGGAAGGAGCGCTCCCGTCATAGCCTGAGACATCTTGATCGAGTCATTTGCTCTTTCTGCACCCACCGCAGAGATCCGCCAATATGGCTGACCATCGATAACGGCCAGACTCAATCCCGTAAATCCTTGGCCAGCCGCTGCAGGCAAGGTCACTAGCTCACTAGATTTCACCCTCTGTTTCGAAACCCATTGCGTGCTGTCATCACCCCGAAACTTGAAGGCGGCGTGCGCAAGACCACTCACCCCAAACAAAAAGTAAAAGACCGCTACACCTGCACCAAGTAGCCGATGAACACGCCGATTCCCAGGCGCGTTAGCTCCCTTCTTTTTCCGTGTCATCAAGAGCGTAAGTAGTCCACTGATAGCGACCGAAAGCGACAGCACCGATACAAAGGTCACGACAGATATCCGGAAAAGGGAATCATACGGACCTAGAAAACCCCATGTGTGAAACCAATTGAAGGCGACCCGCATGGTCCGACGCGTTGCGTCGTCATAGGTTGCCAATTTTCCTGTTCGAGGATGAACAACCACCTCCAGCGTGTCATCCCGCTCGAAAGCGATTCGGTAGGCAGGAAGCAAGCGGTTAATGGGCGTGTAGTGGGATGTGAACGAGTCATAGCGCTCGACATCAGGCTCCGTAAATACCTTTTGATCAAGGAACGCCGCAGCCATCTCGATGGCATGAACTTCTTCCCCATTTTTTAGGATTTCCCCTGTGATAGCATGCCGATAATGAGCCACCTGATCGGGCGTATAGGCAATGTAGTGAGGAGCCCCGGCTACACGGCAGAACTTCAGCTGATGCACCTCCTCAAGGTCAGAGAAAATCTCTGACGGTAGCCGTGCTCGAGCCGTATCAAGCAGATGCTCTGTGGGAGGGAAAAACTTATAAGGGATATCAGGCTTCAACCAATTCGCCATGAAAGGGTGAAGAATGCCACTAACAGCCCAGAGGATGACAGGTATCGCCATCCAGCGAGCAGCTCTCCTATGCCAGTGATAGAGGCGCTTTTTCATGCTCGGATCGAAGATAACTCTAGCTGCTACCACGCCAGACGCACGCCTCCGTATATCGCGCGGCCATTGCCAGGATTAAGGAAAGCGGGACCGGAGGGGTTGATGGACACAGAGTTCACGAAGGCTTCGTCGAACAGATTATCGACTCCTCCGAAAAGGGTAAGCTTATCAGTGACAGAGATTTCCCCACTCAGACGCCAAACAAGGAACCCATCTGTTGTCAGGGTGTTTTGATTATCAGCGACAAAGCCGTTGGGAGTCCAATTCGCAGTAAGTGCGGCTTCCCACTTTTCATCATTTCCTCGAAGGCGTATCCGCCCTGAATAAACATGATCTGGAACGCCTGGAAGCTGGTTTCCAGCATCAGGTCCCTGCTCAATCTGAAAGTCATTGAACTGGTAGGACTGATCCAAAAGAACTTCGAAAGGGAGATTTTCAATGGGGAAAAGATTCGACAGATCGGTGTTCACCGCTACCTCTACTCCCTGATGAACCGTGTCCAAGTTCTGCGTAGTCGAAACGCCAGGCGCGATTTCTGCATCGACAAATTCCCCATCGATCGCAGAACGATAGGCCGCCAGTTCGGCCGTTATGGCATCCCCTTTATGGCGAACACCTACTTCCCAGGTCCTAGCGAGCTGTGGATCCAAAAGTGAGGAGGCCTCGGAAAAAGGCGATGCCTCAAAGCTCTGACTTAGATTAGCGAATAAGGATGTCTGTTCCGTAGCCTCGAATTGGTAAGCTATCCGATACACTATCCCTGATTGTGAGTTCTGATACGCCGGATCGCGCGTCTGGTCGCCAGGCAAGTTGATTGACTCCCGCTCAGCGAACACAGCGCCGAAGCCTGTTATAATCGTTTGTCTATCATCTAGGCTTAGCTGGTTCTCTGCATAAACTTGAAGATTCGCAGCCGTCTTCAACTTCTCAACATGCGCAACCGGACGGCCCGGCCGCACGAACCCCGTGAAACCTCGCTCATCCTGCTCTCCGTAGTTGCCCGCGACCCGCAGACGCACCGTATTCTCTTTACCAAGAAACTGGTGATTCACACGCCCCATGGCTCCCACCTGAAACTCTCGAGTTTCGTAGTCGATTAAACGATTGAAGCGGAAAGCGCCCTGATTGATTAGGTGATCAAAGTCGAGGCTCTGGAAGTTTGTGTAGAACTCCCAGTCGCCGATGTCTGTTGCCCATTCGGTGCGCTGGCCAATACGAAGAGTCGCTAAATCACGGTCCGCACTATCGACCCGATTTGTCCCGGCCTGCTTATCGTCCTGCAAGAACTCATCCAGAGCGAGCGATCCAGGAAGAGCCGCATCTGAATCGCTGTAATGGAAGAAGAAACGGCTGCGCGCGCCGTCGGACCATTGATAGCCCAAGTTGCCATGGTAGAAAGCTGTGCGAGACCGATTACGAACCCGATAGCCATCGGTCTCTGCAAGACTGTAGCCGAAGTAGTAATCGAGCGCCCCTTCTTGGCCGCCATACTGGATAGACGATCGATAGGAGTCAAACCTCCCGAGCTCGACAACCGCAAGTCCTCCCGGTGCATTTATCCCATTTTTCTGAACAATAGCAATCGCGCCACCTAGTTGTGCGCCTCCCTCGATCAGTCCATTCGCTCCTCGAAAGACCTCAATGTGAGCAATACTCAGAGGATCGATTGATCGAAAATAGAAACTGCCGTCGGCGTCATTGATAGGCACTCCGTCAAGAAGCAAAGTGACGCCTCTATCTCCGAATCGACGCTGTATCCCCGAACCCCGCACTGAGATACGAACGTCTGTCCCTACACCGCGCTCACGCGCATAGACGCCTGGCTCAAACTCGAAAAGTTGCTCCGTCGAAACTGCCCTGCCTGTCCAATCTGATGGCGTGAGTAGAGAAGCACCTCCCGGTGTCTCTGATACCCTCACGGCAGCTGCAGAAATAGAATCCGAAAACGGGTTTCCCTGAGGCACCGCTACCTCTGGAGCAGGGTCCTCGCCACCATCGGTCAAAACTGGCGCCGGATCCGTATCATGGGGAATCGGTCTAGGCACCGGAGCGATCTCAGGAGGAGGAGCTGTCGATCGGACCGTCGTTGCCGGTAATTGCCCGTCAGTTTGAGCGAGCACTAGGGGCGAGATTAGAAGAGAAAGAGAAAAATGAAAAAAGAATGAGGTCTTCATAACAGGAAAGACTTTGTGTTAAGGAAGTGATTCCTCCGATACTAACAACCAGAGGGTCTTGAAAAGACACCTGAGCTCGACAGCGAGTCAGTTGCCGGCGGCCAGCAGAATGAGAACCCTGCAGCCGCGAGCGTGAGCGTAACTAGATGCTCCCACGAGATACCCAAAAAACTAGGCAAGCGATAATGAAGGGGGTAAGTGCTCTCGAAATAAATCCCGTTCAGGATGATCTAGCCCCTTACCTGCCCAGGCGAAATACCCGCTTTCGTAAGGGTGCATTCCTCATCGTCCGGGTAACTGCGGGCTAGACTCCCTACTCAGGGAATACCAGGCGCAGTCAGATGCGCAGCTGACCAACTTTTTCAACGGCCCTTTTAAAAACGAGGAACACGAACCAACTACCCACTGAAGAGCGCTATCGCTTAGCCTACGCTCGCGGAGGCGGAGTCGGGAGCTGGTCGATCCATTGTGACCTCGCTAGCCAAGAGGCGCGACGCCCCCGACTAATCGCATCCTGATCCAGTGACAAGCTGTTGGCTTTCGGATACTCAGGAGACCAGAGGCCTAGCAACCCAGAGGCACCACTTACATCGCCTCGTTCCCGTGGGGCGAGCGGCACCTGCGCCTCACTCTCTGCAGCCCCATTTACGACAGCCTGGATGGCGGAAGCAGAACGGCAAAACTGGCAGGGATTTTCTCGCTCGAACAAACTCCCTAGGGCGCGAGTAACGCTGGCCCCCTCCTGCCGGATGCTAGAAAACATCCCCACCCAACCGTAGGCTTGAACGGCCATCGGCGCTACCGACTGGAGGGCAAAGGCACAGAACAGGAGGAACGCGGACAGCTGCTGCCGTCTCGAGAGAGCGCGGGAGTTTGCTAAATCCGAGTCGCCGCGGGAGCTCTGGGCCCCGTTCTTCATCTTGCGAAAGCGACTCCTCATCCAATATCGGATAGGACAAAGCGAATTAGAGCCGG
>JAHDIL010000113.1:5844-6189 GCA_020630835.1 Verrucomicrobiota bacterium | reverse complement strand
GAAAGAAACCCCAATGGCTAGGCAGAAAAAAATCACCAGCATGGTCCAGGATCCAGTGGCGTTCGGATCTGCTACAATGGGCGCGCCAGCTGCAATCAGGGGGGTAAACATGGTTCATCCACGCTGGCAGGGTTTCAAGGGCGCTTCAAGCGAAAAGATTTGAGGCTCCAGGCCTTCGAATCTCTCTGATTGATTTCGGGGCTCTACCGTTCTACGTTGCCGCCCTGTGTGACTGTTTGAAGTCCCATAGCACTGACGAAAATGGAATTTGACTGGCTAAACTGCCCTTTTGATCTCTCTAAGGTCTCTCCTGCTGAGGTGGAAGAGGCGTTTGAGGACCCATTT
>JAHDIL010000113.1:2874-5833 GCA_020630835.1 Verrucomicrobiota bacterium | reverse complement strand
GTGTATTACCTGAGATGGAGTCGGAGAAGACGCGTTATTTTCTGCTGGGTAAGACGATCTCAGGACGCGCTCTGTTTGCTATTTTTTGGACAACAGGGAAGCAGAACCGCGTGATTCAGTGTCGCGAGATGACTGCCCATGAACTGACACTCTATGAGAGGAAAGCGGCTGGTTTTGCCTAACTTTTTTCTGTGCACCTATTTTCTCGAAACGTTAAACAACTGCCGAAAGTGAAAGAGATACTCTCCTGGGACGAGATTCCCGATTTTTCAGACGAGCAGCAAGAAGCTGACTTCTGGGCAACGCACTCGGTTAATGCCCGCCTCATGGATGGCTCACTGCAGGCTCATAACGCGAAGGAATCTACCAGTATCACTGTCCGAATAGACCCTCAAATGTTGGCTCGGCTCAAGCGCCTAGCGCGCGAGCGCTATCTCAGCTACCAGAGCATGATGAAGCAATGGGTTGCCGAGCGTCTGGAGGACGAGATCTACCAACGTGATCGGAAGGTCGAGCTTTTCAAAGCGAGTGAAGAAAACGGTAACGACGAAAAATAAGGTTCAAAAGGGCGACCCATCGCCCCTCAATTCCTGAGCTTCCAACCGTATTGAAGGGCATGACGAAAGCGCAAGCTCAGGGGCGAATCGCCGTTCTTTCTGTCGATCTCGAGCACCATAATAAATTATATTATCAGCAGGCTGAGCCGGAGATTTCGGACGCTGAATATGATCGGCTCTTCCGCGAGTTGGAGGAGTTGGAGTTGCTTTTTCCTGATCTAGCTTCCGCAAATTCACCTACGCGTCGCGTTGGGGGGGGCGTGCTGGAAGGCTTTGAGCAACGCTCGCATGAGGTGCCGATGTTGAGTATCGACGATGTGTTCTCTGAGGCAGAGCTGCGGCAGTTTTGCCAGCGATTGGTTAAGGCATCCAGTGAGCCTGTCCCTGTCACTGTCGAGCCTAAGATCGATGGAGTAGCCGTGGCTCTTCACTATCGTCAGGGTGAACTGGACGTTGCGGTGACTCGAGGCGACGGAATGACGGGTGACATAGTTACAGAGAATGTCCGCACGATCAGGGGCCTACCCTTGCGATTGGGAAGTGATGCACCTGAGTGGGTGGAAATTCGTGGAGAGGTTTATATGAGTGACACGGATTTCGCGCACCTGAATCAGCGCCGTGAGGAGGAGGGGAAGGCGACTTTTAAGAACCCGCGCAATGCTACGGCCGGTGCTTTGAAGTTGCTCGCGCACGGTCTCGGAGGCAGAGATGGTTTTGCCCCTGACTCCCTTTTAGCGTTTCGCGAAGCGCTTGCGCGATGGGGCTTGCAGACGAACGATCCAGTCTGGGTGGCTGAGACGGAGGAAGAAATTATTACAGCTGTGCAGGAGCTGGACGTGAAACGTCATGGACTGGGATACGCCACGGATGGTGCCGTGATAAAGGTGAATGATACGGCCTTGCAAGGGTCGCTAGGTGCCACCTCCCGTGCCCCTAGATGGGCCGCGGCTTTCAAGTATCCAGCTGAGCAGAAAGAGACAGTGCTGAAAGCTATTACCGTCCAGGTGGGGCGGACAGGCAAACTGACCCCAGTGGCTGAGCTGGAGCCGGTCTTTGTCTCGGGCACGACAGTTAGCCGGGCCACCTTGCACAATCAGGACGAAATTGATCGGAAGGATGTGCGTATCGGCGATACGGTGATCATCGAGAAAGCGGGAGAAATCATCCCAGCCGTCGTGCGAGTTGTCGAAGATAAGCGACCGCAAGACGCCGTGGCCTACAATCTCTATGATGCCGTCGGCGGTTGCTGCCCAAGTTGCGGGACTCCGATCGAAAAGGAGGAAGGCTTCGTCGCTTGGCGCTGTGTAAACTTCGCTTGTCCAGCGAAGCTAGCGAGTCGGATCAGGCAGTTCGCTAGTCGAAAAGCGCTCGATATCGACGGACTAGGGAACATCGTCGCTGAAAAGCTTGTGGAGCGAGGTTTGGTGCAAGACTTGCTCGATCTTTACGATTTGTCTGAGGAAATACTAACGGAACTAAACCTCGGCACGGATGAGCAGGTGCGGATGTTGGGGGCAAAGAATGCCGCCAAGATTGTTTCTTCCCTCGCTGCGGCTAGGGAGAAGTCGCTATCCAAATGGCTCTACGCTATTGGGCTGCCTCAGGTAGGAGAGTCCGCCGCAAAAGAGCTGGCTCGGCTGCACAAAGGTTTTCGCGATCTAGCCTCGTCTGAGGCAGTGCAGCGACTGAGGGGATTTACGCTGAAGGATAAGAAAAATGAGGATCCCCTTCTTTCTGAGTTGAATATCGCTGCCGAGGTGGGGCCAACGGTGGCAGAGAGTGTCTACTCCTTTTTTGGAGATGAATTAGGACGGTCCTTTCTGAGTAAGATGCAGGCCTTGGGCATTGATCCTCAGTCTGACAACTATGCCCCAAAGGTTTCTGTAGAGATGATGGCCGACCGTCCCCTTGCTGGGAAAAGCATCGTTATCACTGGCACTCTCTCCGCTTCGCGCAGCGAGATTAAGAGCCAGCTGGAAGCACTCGGCGCGAAGGTAGCAGGATCCATCAGCAAAAAGACGGATTTTCTGCTAGCTGGAGAGGGGGGAGGTAGTAAGCGGGAAAAGGCCGAGTCCCTAGAGATCGCTATACTCTCTGAGGCGGATCTCAAGGCAATGATCGATAAGCAGCCGGCGCAACCTCTTCAGCAGGGTGAGCTCTTCGCATAGGTTATTGTGCTACAGGCGAAAGGACGGTTCGCAGAGTCTCATAGACGTTCTCTTTTACGGATTTGAAAGGACGTTTTTGCGGAAACCCGATTCACCCCCGACCGAATGAGTGATGGAGGCTGGTGTATTCTTCTCCGGCGAAATTCTTGCGATGTGAGATTTTTGTCAAAAGATGGAATCCTCCTTGCTTATCCTCTGGTCATCAATGATCAAAGATCGGCGATTAAATCTCGC
>JAHDIL010000113.1:0-2864 GCA_020630835.1 Verrucomicrobiota bacterium | reverse complement strand
ACCAATTCGGGAACAAGCCCAACGACAAACTGACAACTCTTCCACTTCTCTTGCCTAGCCTTGCCGGCTATAAGCCCCCCTATTTCCCAACCGTTTATGAAAGATCTTGAGAACAAAGACGAATTTCGACGCCAATTGATCACGAATCTCGTGGTCAATCAGGCCCATGGTGTAGATACTGCCACCGATCACGACTGGTGGGAGGCTCTGTGTCAGACGGTGCGGGGGGCTATGATGCAGCGCGCCTGTGAGGTGGGATCCATCCATCGTGCGGAGAATGTTAAGCGCGTCTATTACCTATCTCTAGAATACCTCATGGGACGACTATTGGAGAACAATCTCTCCAGCATGAACGTCCTCACCACGTGCCGCGAGGTGCTGGCAGAGTATGGGAAGGATCTCAATGAGCTGCTCGATCAAGGGCCGGATCTCGGTCTCGGAAACGGGGGGCTTGGTCGTCTTGCAGCCTGTTTCATGGACTCTCTAGCCACTCTAGATTTGCCGGCAGTGGGCTATGGGATCAATTATGAGTTTGGCCTTTTTCGCCAGGCTTTTCACAATGGGAAGCAGTTGGAAAGCCCTGACGAATGGCGGCGTTTCGGCAATCCTTGGGAAATCTGCCGTCCAGAGTATGCTCTAGATGTGCCCTTATACGGGTATGTGGAGATGGAGTTCGATGAGCTTGGGAACGGGCGTTCTGTGTGGAAGGGGACTCGCTCCATTATGGGGGTCCCTTGGGATATTCCGATTGTTGGTTACGAGGGCACGACGGTAAACTTCCTCCGTCTGTGGGAGAGTAAAGCTTCGCAGGATTTTGATCTCGATATCTTCAATGCGGGGGGATATGTAGATGCCGTTCGTGAAAAAGCAGAGAGTGAAAGTATCTCGAAGGTTCTCTATCCTAACGACACTACAGAAGCGGGGAAAGAGCTCCGACTCGTGCAGCAGTATTTCTTCGTTACCTGTTCCTTGCGCGATATCATGAAACGGCATAGGCGCAGCAATGACAGCTGGACTAATCTGCCTGAAAAAGCAGCAATCCAGCTTAATGATACTCACCCGGCAATCGCCGTGGCGGAGCTGATGCGCTTACTCATTGATGAGGAGGAACTGAGTTGGGATGCCGCTTGGAGTATTTGTGAGCAGACATTTGCTTACACCAATCACACCCTGCTGCCCGAGGCGCTGGAGAAGTGGAGCGTCCCTCTTTTTGAGAAGGTGCTCCCTCGCCACTTGCAGATCATTTTCCAGATCAACCAGCAGTTCCTGGAGAACGTAGTCGAGGCTAAATGGCCTGGAAATGATGCGAGAAAGTCCGAGCTATCTTTAATCGAGGAAGGGTTTCCACAGATGATCCGCATGGCTTATCTGGCTGTCGTAGGCAGCCACACAGTCAATGGGGTTGCTGCCTTGCACACGCAACTACTCAAGCGGCACCTATTCCGCTCATTCGATGAACTGTATCCCGGCAAAATTCAGAACAAAACGAACGGCATCACGCCACGTCGCTGGTTGCGAGTGTGTAACCCGAGCCTGAGCAGTTTGATTGATGAAAAGATCGGCAGTGACTGGCCGCGCGATCTCGATCGCCTGCGCAGCTTGGAGCAGTTTGCTGATGATCCAGGCTTTCAGGAGCAGTTCCTCGCTATCAAGAGGGAGAACAAGGTCAAGCTCGCGGCGATGATCGCAGAGAAGTGTGGGATAACAGTGAGTCCGGATGCGCTATTCGATGTGCAGATCAAACGATTGCACGAGTATAAACGCCAGCATTTGAACTTGCTGCATATTTTAACTCAGTATCGACGCCTCTTGCAAAACCCCGATCTAGATATCGTGCCACGTGTTTATGTTTTCGGGGCGAAAGCAGCACCGGGCTACGCGCTCGCTAAAGAGATCATTCACGCCATTAATGCAGTCGGCAAGGTGATCAATGAGGATGAGAGGATTCAGGGGAAGTTAAAGGTTGCGTTCCTTCCAAACTATTGCGTTAGCATGGCCGAGACGATCATCCCGGCGGCGGACATATCTGAGCAGATCTCTACGGCAGGTAAAGAAGCATCGGGGACGGGGAATATGAAACTGGCTCTCAATGGTGCGCTCACTATCGGGACCCTGGACGGAGCCAATGTAGAAATCGGTGAGGAAGTCGGTGACGACAATATTTTCATCTTTGGACTCACTGTCGAGGAGGTGGAGGCGCTTCAGGAGAAAGGCTACAACTCCTACGATCACTATTGGGACGATGAAGAGTTGAAAGCGGTTATGGACTGGTTGTGCTCCAACTCCTTCGCAGAAAAAGGCTCATTTGAGAGTGTTCGACATAGTCTGCTTGATGGCGGAGATCCATACCTAGTTCTGGCAGACTATCGCAGCTACGTGCAGGCGCAGGAGCGAGTCGATCTCCTGTATCGTAACCGTGCTGCTTGGGCGAAGAGCGCGATCCTGAACACCGCACGTGTAGGGAAGTTCTCAAGCGATCGGACGATTCGCGAATATGCCGAGCAGATCTGGAATGTCCCGCCGATCCGCGCGTAGCGGAGCTTTTACTTGTCGAGATAGAAAACGCGGCCGGTAGATCTGGTCGCGTTTTTGCTGTTATGGAGCGAGAGCTTATAGCTAACTATCTACTTGTGGACTTGGCGGTTGCCTCGCTTGTTTTTATCGCTCTTAGTTTGTTGGCCACTTGGTTGTGGAAGAGGCACGGTCGACAAACGCAGAGTGATGAGAAATCACCCTACACGTGGATCGATGTCCTGTTGGTCGGTGTGATTCTGTTTTTCTTTCTCAGCAATCCTTTTCTAGCCCTTACGCAGGCTCAAAAGGCTGCCGTGTTAGCAGTGGATGCTGCTCCAGATGGATCTGCC
>JAHDIL010000112.1:570-6257 GCA_020630835.1 Verrucomicrobiota bacterium | reverse complement strand
GCACTACTAGCGCGCCCAATTCTGCCAAGCTGTCCTCGAAAAGGAAAACCACCTCGCTGGAAAGCATTGCTATATTCGACCTCGGGACCTAAATTACCGGGGTCACGGCCTAATGACACGCGCCCTAGAAGAGAGGTGCCAGTGCGACGACCTCCGTTGTAATCGATAACATAAGCGAGATTATGAGAAAACTGGTGACTATCGAAGGTGAAGTCATCAAGCTCCGGAACCGGGGAGCTAAAACTAGGGACGTCGAGCTCAATTTCCTGAATGAGTTGCTCTT
Organism: Verrucomicrobiota bacterium; assembly: GCA_020630835.1. Lineage (GTDB taxonomy): Bacteria > Verrucomicrobiota > Verrucomicrobiia > Verrucomicrobiales > DEV007 > Arctic95D-9. Next base: position 5,974 of record JAHDIL010000112.1, on the reverse strand, counting down.
GGCCGCCTGTTCCAAAAGCTGGTTTACTCCCCTCCGTCCGGTCGCCAGGCGTGTAGAGAGACAAGGTCAACTCCCCACCGGAGAAATTCAAGTCGGCAGTATCATCAACCTCAAAAGGGAGAGTAATGAGATCATAGGCTACCGCCGGGATTTGTGAGGAGGAAATTTCACCCAAATCGCTGAGGCGCTGATACCCTCTGTCCAAGGGAGTGAAGCGTCCATGTCCCACGTTAGCAGTTCTTCCATTGATGTCGCCGGAAACTAGTTCTAGAAATTCTCTACGCTCGTTGAAGGGCGCGCCGTGGAGAAGAGAGAAAAACGGAAGTATCGAACCGCTCGCCAAAGCTCCCCAACCTGAGCGGAGAGTCCCACTGTTGGTTGCGATCCAAGTTCGTTGCGTTCCGGGCTCAATTTTAAAGGGGAAACTGGAGTCGAACGCCAAGAAACCCGCATTCGCCCCTATGCTAGCAAATTCGAGCACGCCTCCACTTTTTTCCACGGAGAGTTCAAAATCAGGAAAAATGCCGTTCCAACCTACCGCGGGAGTTGACATTTCGACACCAATCATCGCTTGGACAAGGGTGCGGTCAAGCTTCATGCGCAATTGGACCAGCTGGGCTGTGCTGGCAAGAAATGCCGCTTCCGTTTGGGCAGCGTTAAAGTTAGTAAGAATCTCTGCTCCAAGAAGAGCTTGGCTATATCGTTGATCCGGATTGTTCAGAACCTCAGCGATGAAACTACCCGTCAATGGATTCGATGTATTCAGGGCGAGCTGCCAATTCCAGAATTGCGGATCTGTGGATTTCGGGTCACGCAGAAAAGCCCGATCTCCGACGAAAAGATCGAGATTAGATTGACGCATCTGATCGATGTATTGCCGCAGTTGGTTCGTCATGGGGGGATAATTCGTAGAGAGCGATCCGTCCGGCGGAACGTCCCGACGGCCACGTTGTTGCACATCCCGCAGCGTCAAGATCTGAGCGCCCTGAACACTATTCTCATCGTTTTCGCCATGGTATTTCGCAGCAGCTATCGCCATCACATTCACGCCGGTAACGTGATGGTGGCGACCATACCCCTGTATGTTCAGCCCGTTTCTCTCATACTTGAGAGGCACCACTTGCCCGAACCCTGGAAGCCCCCTTGACTTATCTCGGTCATCCCGCGGATTTGTATAAGGGAAGAAGCCTCCTACGTCTGTTTCGAGGTTAACACTCGAATACGCCTGCCGCTGAAATTCATTCGGATCCGTTGAGAACAGACTATCATCATAAACGTTAGTAGACCGGATGTAGTCGAGCATACTAAGCGCCAACTGCTGTTCTGCAGCATTGATCCCGGGGGTTTCATTTAGTCTCGATTCAATAGACTGACCGGACCATCCCGGAACATTCATACTCATCAACTGCACGAGATAGTCAAAAAGCTCCAAGTTAGAATAACCTGCGTTCGTCGAAGACGATGAGCGAGAAAGAACGAGGTCATGATGAGGGTCGTCGGCAAGTTCCCGCATCATCGAAAAATAGAAATTTCCTACCTTTGAGGTCTGCAGGATCAGGCGGTCGAATACGGTCCCGTAAGATTGGTTATTAGGATTGTCCGCCAGCTTTGCATGGATAGGCCACATGGAAATCTTCGGTAAATTGAAAAGGTTAACTTCGGGAGACCGGCTTACGGCCGTCGTAAAAAAGGACGCTCTACTTACCAACTCGGCTATCTCATCTTCCCGCCCCACGAGCGGTTTAACTCGAGCGCCTCCAACGTAATCCACAAACGGATACTTCACCCCCTTCATACTCCCAGCATCCTCAAACCATTCAACCGCTCGCACGACATCTGTTGCTGCCGCATAAAGGGGTTGATTATCAAGTGGCATCCCCTCGGTGAAATCCTTGTCATCTTCTGCTCGTTGAGCAGAATTCCGAGTACCCGCTCTCGACCCACCAGGGACAGCCGTGGGCGAGATGGTATACATCGACTCGGCAACTATATGCTGCCCGGCGGCGTCAGCAACGCCGGGACTATAGACAGAACTCAGATGGACAGAACCTGGATGCCCTGGAAATCTTTGAAACTCTCCCGACGCAGCTGGATTACCCGCAAAGTGCACGACGTCGAACTGCCCACCTGACCGAGGAGTGTCCATGGCAAGACCTCCCGCATGCGTATTGACATTCAACTTGGTCGACTCGTCATCAGCCCAATAAGCGAAGCGTGCTACGATGGGATTTGTTTTCGAAGGGGCATTGCCCGCAGACCCTATCAGCTGAAAGCCGAAACCCGAGTAGGAAGACGATGACCCGGCAGGCGTGTCAGTAAGAGTGCCAAGCGAACCATCAGCCGTTTGATAAATCCATTTCACCGGCATCGCCAAATGATCAAACGCAGCACCGCCGAGACCTAGACTCAGGCCATGTTGGTCGGCAGCCCTCTGCGCCAGATCAGTATAGATTGATACGCTAGGGCGGTGTTGGGCCGCTGCCGTTTTAGCCGAAGCCTTCGTTCTCGCTGATGCTGCCGCCAATTTTCCCCGGCCAATCCGGCAGCACCGCTGCTGCCGGATCGGCGATCGGGTAAAATACCTTTTCTCCGCGGATCACCGGCTCATTGAGGTCAACGTATTGATGCGGCTTTGAAGTCCAGTCGCTTTGAGATATCTCAGTAAAATCGTCGGCGATGGATAGCGCCGTAGTAGTATACATTTCCTCATCGGAGTATAGCTTGTAGATCTTATTGGCCTGATTACTGTTCGTATCCCAAACCCTAATCGCCCCAGGTTGGCTTGCCCAAGTCGTGCCGACACCGTGGTAGGTCCCGCGCTCAATTTGTGACATCACCATGTTTACGGCCTGCTCGGCTACCTGTTGCGCCCGGACTCCGCTTATGAAAGCCTCGCTAGAACGCTGCTCGGTGATCGCAAGTGAGAAAAATGAAAGCACTGATATAGCAGCCAGCGAAACCATGGCCAACACAGTGATGAGCGCGACACCACGCTTGTCTTTCTTATCGCCTGTCCGGGAAAACTTTCTTAGGGGATTTATTTTCATACCTCAGCTTGGGAACCTAATTTCACAATAATGTATCCATAATGATGTTACACGTAACGACATTGCACATACAAGGTAAATCTTTTAAATTTCTCTAAAACTAGAGGAATACGGCTCGCCGTGGCAAGAAAGAACGACACGAATTTGCGGCTGATCAACCTCTGAGGGCTCTTTTTTCTGGAATCAGTCTCGCAGCTCCTACCCCAGCCGCTGCAGAGCCTTGATTTCAGGAACGAAATTTGGATACGAAGTGTCGATGCATTCAGCGCCGTGGATGACGGTAGAACCTTTGGCAAAGAGACCCGCGATGGCGAAGGACATCCCAATGCGGTGATCCCCTATGGCCTGAATCTCTGCTCCGCGCAGCTGAGCGCCCCCCTCTATCTCCATCCCGTCAGCAAATTCCTCAACCTGCACCCCCATACGCCGTAAATTGTCAGCAACGGCAGCAATGCGGTCACTCTCCTTAACACGGAGTTCGGCAGCATCACGAATGATCGTTTTGCCCTCAGCAAGAGCGGCAGCCACGGCAATGATCGGTATCTCGTCAATTAGGGTAGGGATCTCCTCACCGCCAATCTCCGTTCCTTTCAGTTGGGTGCCGTGAATCTCGACTGACCCCATCGGCTCACAGCCCGAATCGTCGATGACTTGGGTAATTTTCGCCCCCATGCGACTGAGCACAGACAGGATCCCAACCCGGGTGGGGTTCAACCCCAAACGCTCGATCTTTACCCAAGAACCCTCTCTCGCGGCGGCGGCAACCAGCCAAAAAGCAGCACTAGAGATATCGGCAGGGACGACGATATCGCGAGCCGTCGGCACCTGCCCACCCTGCAGCGAAACCCTCGTGCCCTCGCGCGTGGTGATCACGCCCAAATAATCAAACATACGCTCGGTGTGGTCACGGGAGAGATGGGGCTCGTTAACACTGGTAACACCCCGGGCAAAAAGTCCAGCCAGCAGAATAGCGCTTTTTATTTGAGCGCTCGCGACCGGGCTTTCATAGCTAATGCCCTCTAATTCTCCTGAACCGTCAATGCGCAGCGGAGCAGTGCAGCGATCACCAATGCCCTCAACGTTAGCCCCCATCTGACGTAGGGGTATCGCTACGCGGTCCATAGGCCTTTTGCGCAACGAGTCATCACCGGTGAGCCGGGTAGTGAACGGCTGGGCGGCGAGAATGCCGCTAAGCAGGCGCATAGTAGTCCCACTGTTCCCGCAATCGAGCGTATCCTCAGGCTTAGAAAACTTACCCCCAATACCTCGCACCCGTAGATGAGTCGGGTCTGCCTGATCGAATTCGATCTCTACACCCATCTGACGCAGCGCTTCGGCCGTAGAGAGGCAATCCTCTCCGGCGAGAAAACCACTAATCTCGCATTCTCCATCAGATAGCGCGGAAAATAGCAAAGCCCTATGTGAGACGCTCTTATCACCAGGAACGGAAATTTCAGCCTCAATTGAGGAAACGGAGCGAATCGATAGCGTAGCCATGGCAGTAGAAAAAGGAGAGTGAATAACGCACGCTTGGCGCGCGAAAGTGGATAGCGCAAGCTTGCCCGAAAGCAAGCCACCAGCTCAAATCGTATCTGGTATTCGTAGCGACTGCCGGACCTGTTCTGCTGAGCTCAGCAAGGCCTCAACTGACGCATGGTCCCCAGTTTCCAGAGCGGACTCCCACTTTTCCAGATCAGACTTAAGATCAGCTAAGGCTGACAAAACGGCAGCCTGGTTATCAAGCAGGATATCTGCCCACATAGCTGATGGGCCAGCCGCCACTCGCGTAGTATCGCGAAACCCGCCCCCGCAATAGCGCAGGGACTCTGCCCCACGCTGAGAAGCCGTCCGGACAACAGCAGCCGCGACTAAGTGGGGAAGATGGCTAACTTGAGCGATGACGCGATCATGCTCGAGCGGCGATAATCGAGATATGTGACCGCCCAAGGCTTCCCAAAATACCTCCAAAAACTCCGCCGCCTGGAGCGAGGTTTCGTCTCCAGAAGGGGTAAGAATGATCGAAGCGCCTTCAAACATAGACTCACGAGCCGCCGCGAAGCCCGCCTGCTCCGACCCTGCCATGGGGTGACTTCCACAAAAAATCCCACCCCGTGCCGTGACGAGGGGTTCAATTTCTTTCACAACAGGACCCTTCACACTACCAACATCAGTGATGATAGCACCAGAGAGGTCTGCAGGCATTTGAGCGACCGCAGCCGCCATGTGCCGAGTCGGCATGGCCAAAATGATCAGCCGAGCCCCGTCCACTGTCTCACCAATGTCACAACTCGCCCGATCGATAAGCCCAGAAACACCAGCTACCTGATCTCGGACTTCGGCTCGGCGAGCGTATGCGG
>JAHDIL010000112.1:0-560 GCA_020630835.1 Verrucomicrobiota bacterium | reverse complement strand
AGAGATAAACCTCAGGGTAACGCCTCCGGATGGCGTAAAGCAGGGAGCCTCCAACAACACCCGGAGCCAGAACGGCGACTTGATCTCCAGCCTGTAGACAATCCGCCATTCGTCGAAAGCTGAGGGAAATCAGCTCGCAGCTTTTAAGGGACTTTGAAAAAGATCTTTTTCCCCGGAGTAGACGGATCTGGAATTTGAACCTGAGTCCCTCTCGGCAGTGGATTCCCAGTAGCGTTTCCTGATGAATCGTATTTCTCAATCGAAATCTTACCGAGCTTGCTATTCACACCCGGCAGAGTGACAACGAGCGGGTCGCCTGGCACAGGAATGGCGTAGGGCATCTGTGAAGCGCTAGGAATAGTCGGCTTTGGTGGTGCCGGCCGATCGGCGGTTGCGCTTTCAGCCACATCGCGGAGATCGCGGACTTCGCGTTCAGCTTCCTTCTTAACAGTATTCGCAGCATCAATTCCCTCATTGACGGCAGGAGGGGCTTCAGGAGTTTCGTCTCCAGTGTAGCCAAAACGACCTCCTCCTTCTCCCTGTTGCCCCAACTCTCCGTC
>JAHDIL010000111.1 GCA_020630835.1 Verrucomicrobiota bacterium | reverse complement strand
CCTCCGCTTAGGAGCAGCTGTGCAACGTCACGCTCTCCTCAGCGAATTTGCTGGCGGCTTGGGGGAATTTGGATATTCTCACTACCTATGGTAGCGCTTATCAAGGGTCCAGGCAGTCTAGACTGCATTCCGCTCAGTCACGAGTCTGGCGACGCCGCGCTCATTTCTCTCTATTCCGGGCACCTACTGAGTTGGTCTAAGGGTGATGGAGCTGAGCGGCTTTTTGTCAGCGATACCTCTGCTTTTGGTGGGGGAAAGGCAATTCGTGGTGGAGTTCCTGTCATATTTCCTCAGTTCTCCGACCGAGGACCTTTCGGACGGCATGGTTTTGCACGGAATCGTCCTTGGGAGCTGAGCTCGTATGAGGGGAATACAGCGGAACTTTCACTGGTGAGCGACGCCGAGACGCTGAAGCTTTGGCCTCATGAGTTCCGATTAAGACTGACTGTTATATTAGAAACATCGCAAATCACCCTGCACCTCTCCGTTGAGAATACTGATTCGGAGCCCTTTGATTTCTCTGCCGCGTTGCACACTTATTTCTCGGTTACGGATAGTATGGAAACTCGTGTGGAGGGGCTGGAAGGCCTGTGTTTTGAAGATAACTTCACGAAGGAGCAGCACACGCAGCCGGAGGAGGCTGTTGGGTTTACGGAACCTGTAGATCGGATCTATTTCGGTGCCGGCAGTCGCAAGTTGTTCCTTATCGACTGTGGGGTTCCCGTATTGGAGGTAAGGTCTGAGGAGTTCACCGATAGTGTTGTCTGGAACCCCGGTTCAGAGCACGGTCTAGGTGATCTGGCCAAGGACGGGTGGAGAAGTTTTGTATGTGTTGAGGCAGCTGCTATTGAGCCTTTGCTCACGCTCAAGCCTGGTCAATCATGGAGCGGGCGGCAGGTGATTCGCGACCTGAGAAATCCGTGATAGGATCTCGCGTTTTGCGGAATGCATTAGATCCAGCCGTTCCTTCCCTTTCGAACCTCAGCACATCCCGTAGGTGCGCTGCAGTTCGAGAAAGAAAAATCTGGACTCGGCTTTAGACCAGAGGCCTGGTTGATGAATATTCTGAGCAGTTTGAATCTGTAGTTTCCTTAGTTAGTTTTCATCAGTTGAAATCCATCGACGATGGTGTGCTTTCCATCTTCAGGGCGGGTGACCGTGACTTTTACCGTTTCTCCCTCACCTAGAGTCAGCTTAGCTATCTGTTTGAAAAAGCTGTCTGCCCTAAGGGTTTGATCGACGACTGTATCTAGTGTTTTGTTTGCTGTTGATATACTCACAGGAACAAGTTTTGAACGCGACGATCCAGCGGAATACGACATGCCTAGCGAGTAGTCACCTGCCTCTGGTGCTTCCAGTGATACTGTTACACGTTGAGAAGAGGCATCCTCAGTCAGGTCTGAATAATAGTAGCCCTGCCCTAGGAAATCGCCGCCCCCAGTTCCTCGGCTGAACTTCCATTTGCCCTCAAAGTCGAAGTGCCTGAAATCGTCTTTCACGATACCGGTAAATTCTGATAGTTTCCGGCCGCCTGGAGGAAGCTCTTCGAAGTTGAGGACTTGTCCATCTTTCTCCAATCGTTCACGCAGCACTTGATAATCCAGATCATGGAGAGTCGTTGCCTTTTGGATCGCAAGAGCAGAGGCAGTCGCCGCGCTCTGCCCTAGGAGCATGAAGACAGGTTCCATACGAATAGAACCAAAAGCGATGTGGCTACTGGAGACGCAAACCGGAACGGTGAGGTTCGTGCACTCTTCCGCTTTCGGGAGGAGGCTCTTATAGGCGATTTTATAGGGGCCACCTGCTATACTGACACCTATATCCCCTTCGTTCTGAACATAGCCTTCAGGAGTAATGTAGCGCTGCACGTTGTGTGAATCAATACCGTAGGAACCCATGCCTACTGAATCGGGTGTCTCGACTCTTTTCTGCAGCTCGTTTTCTGTCATCACAAACTCGCCAACCATACGTCGGGCTTCCCGGATGTAGAGCTGAGGGCTCCAGTTCTCGGTATCCATATACTCGTCCTTTGGTAGGCCCCACTTGCGCATTTCCTCCTGGGTTTCCTTAGGGACTCTCGGGTCATGGCAAATGAAGTAGAGCATACCGAGCTGGTAGGTTTTGTGTTCTTCGATAATTTCTTTTCTTCGTTCATAACTCGCTTCAGGATAATCGTAGTTGTAGCCGATATTATCGAAACTAAAGGGACCGTGATTATTGGTATCTGTTTTGCCATTCTGGACAGCGTCGAAACGGCCAAAGGTTTCTCGCCATCCAGCATCGTAGATCCGCACAAGCAGTTCATACTGCGTGGGGTCATAGCCATTCGGTTTTGGAAAAGGGATCCGGTTCTCCGGGACATTGGTTAGGCACATACGAAAGCAGTAGGCTTGGACTCTATTGTCTTCTTCCCCTTTGATACCGGGGTGATCTGTGCTGATGCGGGGAAGCACTCCGCTGGAGGGGTCACCTGGTATGACATAGGGAGAGATCGGCTTGTCTATGATCCCAAAGTGGTGTCTATGGTGGAGGACTCCGGTTTGCACCCCGTTCCAGTTTTCTCCGTAGGTGTCTAGGGATTCACGACCGATGTGGTAGGATACACCCGCGCTTGCGAGCAGATCACCTTCGTAGGTGGTGTCCATGAAGTGTTTGCCTTTGAAGACTTTACCGCTGAGCGTTTTTATGCTGATGATTTCAGTGCCATCTTTGCGGACGCCTGATTCGCGATTTAGCCACTCATCTTTAAAAACAGGAATGTCGAACTCTTCTATGTAGTCTTCGAATATTTTAAGAGCGGCTTTGGGTTCAAATAGAACCGCCATATCAGTCGCCTCTACTGATGCCTGCTGTTTTCCTTTAAACTCTGACCTTTTCTGGAATTTCCAATTTTCATCCTTCTGATAGTATTGGAATAAGCGCTCGTAAAATTCCCTTGAAAGCCCTCCTATAACTCGAGGGTCACCTGCATCAGTTCGCCCTAGACCACCCGAACTGAGTCCGCCTAGCCGTTTGTCTGGTGATACGATGACGACTCTGAGCCCCATCTTTTTTGCTTGCACAGCTGCGGTCACCGCCGCGCTAGTGCCACCGTAAATGACAAGGTCATAATCATAGGCTTCTTCCGCCTCTGCCGAATGAAAAACGGAAGAGAAGGCGAGTATCAAAGCAAGAATCTGATTGAGTCGTTTCCTGGCGATTTGGTATAGTATGTTCATGGTCCAGCAATAAGCGGATTAATTGTGTGCTGCACAACACATCAAATTGGCTGGAAAATGCATGTCCAAAGATGATGCTTCTGGAATCACAAAGGGCTAAATGTCTACAGCGCTAAGTATGACCGGTGCCTGTTTTATGGCCATAAAGCGCCACAGACTTGAGCGGATATTACGTTAAACCGCTGTCTGTCCTGTTTGACCAAAGTGAAAAACGTTGGCTTTAGCTCACTCTAACAAAGGGAGGGATCGGTGCATGCATCGTATCAGCGAGCGCTCGCACGATTTCGGCCTCGCGGCTTGATATGTGTTCATCATGAAGCACTGATGCGCAGGCGGCTTCAAGTAATGCCTTTTGAACAAGAGGACTGCTTTCGCTTAATTTGCCCAGCGCGGCCTCGATCTCGGTGAGGGTGCATCTTTCTGGAGGGAGTAGATCTAGATGGACAGATGTTGTCTGTTTGAGAGTTTTGGCGCCTTGGGCGAAAGCATCTTTAACCGCGGTCGGTGAATCATCTCCCTGCAAACCGGCCACAGTGGAAAGCAGCACCGCCAGAGAATCCCGAACCTGTAGGGCTTTCGTGAAACGAATCTTCGGTTCTTTCTTTAAACCATAGAAATGGTCGAGGTGTCGCCAAAGCATCCGTTGCAAGCAAAATTCAAAAAGGTCGACTACGCCGTCGCTGGCGATCAGTTTTTCGGTGCTATATCGGAATCGCTGATATTGCTCTGGTGTGAGATGGCGTAGTGCAGGTATGGAGAGATCGATCAGGGCGATCTTCTCTCTGGAGTGAATGGCCTGGAGCTCCTGTGCCCACTTGCGACAGTTTTGTAGATCGTTAGCCGATAGCACATCAGCTAGCAGTGCTACTTCCGTTTCGGCCAGTGAGCTCTCATGAGATAAGAGTAGGGCAAAAACGAGAGATTGAGCACCAGAGGTTTCGTGACAGGCGTCAAGCCATTCAGTGCGGATGGAGTCGCGAACTCGCTTGCCGAGAGAGATTTGTTCTGGATGTAGACCGCTCAGACTTTCCCAGGCTTCCTCCTTCGACATTTTTTCCACTGGAGAGAGCTTTGCTACGGATTCGGTATTCGAATTTGCTAGCGAGGCGATCTCGGAGTGCTGTGCCGCGGGCCTCGACTGTGATGAGGGCAGAGCCTTCATCTCTCCATCCCAATGAGGCAGGATTTTTTTTATCCGTATGGGCAGGGGAGGGTGGGTAGCAAAGAAGGACCTTGAAAAGCAGCTCCGAAAAACAGATGGCTGGCGTCGCGTGCCATGGGGGCGCCAACCTGTGAACCTCGTTTGTGACCACCGATTCTTAGTAGAGCCCCCCCGATACCATCTGGGTTTCGGGTAAATTGCACAGCAGAGGCATCCGCTAGATATTCGCGCTCTCTCGATACCGCAGCTTTGATAAGATTGGCAAAGAAGCCACCAAGGGAACCAACCAACCATACGCCGGCTCCCGCGGCCAGCATGACCAGGGCGGCTGCGGCGCCACTGCGATCATTCCCAATCCACCGCGCACGCAAGGCGAGTCGAAAGCACATCTCACCAATCAGCGCGATGAAAAGTATGCCAAATAGCCAGCCCATAAGCCGCATATTCAGCCGCATGTCCCCATTTAGAATGTGAGAGAACTCGTGAGCGATGACGCCCTGCAACTCATCACGAGTGAGTTTTTGCATGCAGCCCCGCGTGACCCCGATTACGGCATCGCTTGTCGTTCTCCCTGCGGCAAAGGCGTTGATCCCGTCTTCACCATCCATCACATAAACGCTAGGGACGGGCACTCCTGAGGCTATAGACATTTCCTCTACCACGTTGAGCAGTCGCCGTTCGTGCCGGTCACGGGAACCGTGGGCGATTTCGCGGCCGCCCAGCTCTTGGGCAACCACCCTGCCGCCACCCTGCAGTTGCAACATCTTGTATCCGCTGGCCAACAGAATGAGTAGGCCCACGACTGCTGCGGTGGGCAAAAATAATTCGAGATCAAAGAGCGAGACTGGCAACTGACGCTGAAGATCGTAGTCGCTACTGACGATGTAAAACCGTGTCGCTGCGATCACGGAATACGTGGCCACGATAGTCCCAGCGATACCCAGACCGAAATACAGGACTAACCACTTCGTCTTTTTCCGAGCCTGATCCTGCTGCTCAAAGAAATCCATGGCGCGGCAGAAAACAGCAAGGCTTTAGAAAGAGACTTTCACTGGATCTCGTTCATCGTCTGAAGAAACCTCAAAGGATGATGCTTGAGGAAAACCAAAGGCATTAGCTAGTAGGTTCGCCGGAAAGGATTCCACCCTATTGTTAAAGTTCATCACGGCATCGTTATAGGATTGTCGGGCGAAGGCTACCTTTGATTCTGTGGAGGTGAGCTCTTCTTGCAGTTGCAGCATGTTCTCATTGCTGCGCAGCTCGGGGTATGACTCAGACAGGGCGAAGAAGCGTCCTAGACCGCTGGAAACCTGGTTTTCGGCACTGGCCAGTGCGAGCATAACCTCAGCTTCACCCTCATGCCCTTGGGCGCTTTCGCGAGCGCTGGCAGCCGAATTTCTCGCTTGGATGACGGCTTCTAGAGTTTCTCTCTCATGGGTCATATAACTCTTAGCCGTCTCAACTAGGTTGGGAATAAGGTCATAGCGCCGTTTCAGCTGAACGTCGATCTGGGCAAAGGCGTTCTTGTAGCGATTCCGCAATTTCACAAGCGAGTTGTAGAGGCCGATTACAATGAAAACGGGAATGAGCAGGATGGCGACGACGACCAGAATAATTAAAAGAGTATTCATACAGTGATGCTACTCAGAAAGGTTAGGCGAGTGGCGGCCAATGTCTAGATTTTTGAATCATGGTGGAAAATACTTAAGAATTTTAAAATATTTAGAGAAATGTATTGATTATTCTAAAAATTTTAGCAAGTTTAATGATTATGGAACTTTCCATTTCCTCATCATTATATCTCGCGAGTGTTTCTGACGCCCTTTATCTGTCGCAAGGAGCAGCCCGCGCTCTAATTTGGGCGCTCGTAATGGTTTCTATCGGC
>JAHDIL010000110.1 GCA_020630835.1 Verrucomicrobiota bacterium | reverse complement strand
GACAAAGGAGTGACGGTAGGGGCCGCGCTTTCGGCTGCTCTCAAAGTGCGTTTTCGCTTCTTCTTTCAGTTTCTTGTAATCGAGCTAGCCTTCGTGTTGATGTATATCATCCTCTTTCCCACCATAATTGGCGTGTTGTTTTTGACTCCGTGGATTTTTAGTATCTATGCAGTGATCTACCGCAAAGCTTTTGATGGGGACGACGCTGAGATTCAGATAGTTGCTTGACCGGTAGACGATCCTCAGCAAACGATTTCTGCTCTTGGCGCCTAGGCCTGTATCGTTATGTCAAACATTCCGCCCTTTATTGAAATCGCCGAGACGATGCAGATCCTGCCGGATCTGGATGAGCGTTATGAATATCTAATCCAGCTTGGCGGGCGTGTAGAGCCTCTGCTTGAAGATGAAAAGACAGACGAGGTGAAAGTCCGTGGTTGCCAGTCTTCTGTTTGGCTCCTGTCCGATGCTGATGTTTCAAGAATCCCGCCGTTAGTCACTTTTCGGGGCGAAAGCGATGCGAAAATAGTCAATGGGTTGGTGGCCATTCTGCTCAGCCTTTATCAAGATAAGAATGCGGAGCAAATCCTCGCCCTTGATGCGGAAGAAGAGCTGGCAAAACTCAATTTAGAACAATACCTGAGTCCGAGTCGGAAGAATGGGCTGGCTAAAATGGTGGAGCGGGCGCGGCGAGATGCCACTGAGGCGCTGCTCGCTCAAGCGAATTCGTAACCCCATCCTGCGCCTGGTCTACGGGGGGCGCGCGTAACTTTTGCGGTATGTGCTTCCTGCGCATCCGACACAGCAAAATAAACAACATTCATTATAAAATATTATGGCTCTTAGCGTTGGCGACAAATGCCCCGAATTTTCACTCGTATCACTCACCACTGATGGCCCAGTGGTGGTCGAGTCCTGTCAACTGATCGCGGGCTCTCCCGCTGTTCTGTTTTTCATCCCCATGGCTTTTACTGGAGTCTGCACGGAGGAGTTCTGCACGATTTCGAATGACTTGGCGGAGTATGAAAGCCTGAATGCTTCCGTGTATGGGATCAGCGGTGACAATCCTTTTGCGCAGCAGGCTTGGGCTGAGAAAGAGAACTTCAGTCTTCCCATGCTCAGTGACTACGAGCACGAGGTTGCTGGAGCGTTTGGTATCGCATACGAGGCCTTCTTGCCTGAAAAAAACCTGACGATGGGTGGCGTAGCAAAGCGCTCCGTATTCGTTGTCGATGGCGACGGTTTTATCCGATATGCTGAAGTTCTGGAGAGCCCCGGAGATATGCCGGATCTCGCCGCTGTGAAAGAATTTCTCAAGTCAATGTAGCGAGGATATTCGCGCTATCTTTTTGCCTTTTTGTGGTGCTGGTCAAAAGACTGCTTGATTTTTTGCAAAATTGCATAAACTAGCCGCCCTCTGGAGCACAGCCCCTATAACAGACAAAACAACAGCATGGTTAAGATTAGATTGAGACGCGAAGGTTCGAAAGATCGTCCTTATTATAAGGTCGTCGTGGTAGATGGACGCGCCCGTCGTGACGGAGCCTACATCGACCAAGTTGGGACCTACAACCCCATGCTCGAAGCTGACGGCGCTAAGATCGATCTTGAGAAGATTGATTCTTGGATCGGGAAAGGTGCCCAGCCATCTGATACCGTCCGCAGCCTGATTAAGAAGGCTCGAGCTGCCGCTTGATTTGGGCATCGCTTCAGTTTTACGTTTTCGAGAAAGCCTCCATGGAATTGGAGGCTTTTTTGTTTCTCATCGAGGTGGTTGTTCGGCGGATTAGCTTCTGTCTGCTTTGAATTCTGTTTGACCCTAACGGTTCTCAGGTTGAAAAAGGAGCGTTTTTCATGAAGACATCGATTATCACCGGCGGTGCCGGCTTCCTAGGCTCGCACCTTGCTGATCGCCTTCTGGGTGAAGGTCACCGGGTGATCGCTATTGATAACCTTATTACGGGTAATCTGCGCAATATAGAGCACCTTTCGCGGGAATCGCATTTTGAGTTCGTCGATCAGGATGTGACAGAGGAAATAAGGATTCCCGGCACTGTGGATCATGTCTATCACATGGCATCGCCGGCCAGTCCCATTGACTACCTGAAGATTCCAATTCAGACGCTCAAGGTTGGGGCATTGGGAACACACAATGCTCTCGGCTTGGCCAAGCTCAAGAATGCCGTGATGCTTATGGCCTCCACATCAGAGGTTTATGGCGATCCTCTCGTTCATCCTCAGACAGAGGACTACTGGGGGAATGTAAACACCGTCGGCCCCCGAGGTTGTTATGATGAAGCCAAGCGCTTCGCAGAGGCTATCACGATGGCCTATCACCGGCATCATGGTGTAAAGACACGCATCGTGCGCATATTTAACACCTATGGCCCGCGGATGCGGCTGGACGACGGGCGTGTAGTGCCTGCATTCATCGGGCAAGCATTAGAGGGGGAGGATCTTACCGTGTTTGGTGATGGGTCACAGACGCGCAGTTTCTGCTACGTTGCAGATTTGATTGATGGCATTTTTAGGCTTTCCCTGAGTGACGAGGTCATGCCTGTAAACATCGGGAACCCGGATGAGATGACAATTTTGGAGTTTGCTGAGCAGATCCTTCAACGTATGTCATGTGGCTCGCAGGTCGTCCATAAGCCGCTACCAGAGGATGATCCCAAAGTTCGGCGTCCTGATATCTCAAGGGCAAGGGAGCTTCTGAGTTGGGAACCGAAGGTCAGTTTCGACGCAGGAATCACCCAGACCATTGACTTCTTCAGCAGTGATCAGGGGAAATAAACAGATTTCGTGCTTTATCTCTCTGGTTGTAAACCTCTATGCTTAAGTTCGTCGTTTAGGACGTCTATTTTTAATGATGAAAAAAACTACCTTTAAAACATTCTTTTCTTTCCTTGCTACCATCTTGAGCATTGGCTTTTCTCTAAATGCACAAAGTCCGCTTCAGCTTAAGCCGGGTGACATTGATGTTAAGGATATTGAGTTTATCGCGCAGAATACACCTAACTTTGATGCCGATGGGCCAAAGGGGAAGAATGTTCCCAGCCCTCGTGAATGGATGGAGGTAGAGGTGGAGTTTGATGTGGATGCACCGAGAGAATCGGTGGTGAAAGATTTGATGTTCCGCTATTACATCGGCTTTCAAGATAAGGACGGGCGGCCGCGAGTTTTGACTGGAGATGTGACTCATATCAACCTTGTGGGTGGCGAGACCTATTATTCCGCTGTTTACATCGCGCCGAGCACTTTGGGTGAAATAACCGGAGACTACAGGCGCTTTGACCAGAATTCAGTGAAAGCTGTCGGGGTCGAGATCTACTATAATGGCGTCATCGTTGGCGGTAAGTCCAGCCTCAGCGGATCGAATGCCAAATTCTGGCAGGCGACAGGGACCGAGCCTGGGATTCTTCCTAAGCATGAAACACCCTTCGCTCTATTGTGGATTGATCGTTATGCTGATGCGCGTGTGAAGTAAGCGCGTTTTATTTTGGTATCCCTCCTTAAGGTGCGCAGGATTAACACAAGGTTCTCCCTTCATGGAAGAGCTCTCGTGTGACTCTCAGGCCTTTAAGCGTCGACCTTGTGCCGTTGCCCGCAGGCGATAAGTGTTCTGTAATTAGTGAAAGCTATTTTAAACATCAGTAAAAAGCTGCGTTAGGGCTTGCGGCGTTCTGAGAAATCTTGTAATTCACCATCATGGCTGATCCTACCTACATCTCCGTTGACCTCGGATGTCAGCATGTCAGTGTCGCGCGCTTCACCGAGCGCTCGAGCGGCGGCATGCGCTTAGACGGGTTTGCGCGCGTGCAGTTTCTTGGTGATCCTAGCGATTCGGATTTTGATTTGGAGAATGATGCCTCCCAAGCGCTCGCGCAGTGCTTGAAGAAACTCAAGATTAAGGAAAAAGAGGCAGCCTATGTCATTACCTCTCATCCTGTTCTTACTAAATTCGCATCGATGCCGATGCTGGAGAGTGAGCAGGTTGATCAGCTTGTGGGTTTTGAGGCGCAGCAGCAGGTTCCTTATCCGATCAATGAGGTGGCGTGGGGGTATCAGTTGGTTGGGGATCCTGACGATGTAGAGCTCCAGTTCATGCTGGCTGCTATCAAATCCGATGAAATGGAGGTCTATGACCGCGTGGTGCGTTCAGCGGGTCTCCTCACGAACGGAGCTACTATCGCGCCGGCAGCTCTTTACAACGCCTTTCGCTATAGTTACTCCGACGTTGATGGATGTGTGCTCATTATCGATATCGGGGCACGAACGACGGACCTGATTTTTGCTGAAGGTGGCAATCTTTTTACCAGGATGGTGAAAATTGGCGGCACGGATATTTCGAACACGATCGCAGAAGAGGTCGGTATGCCATATGCCGCAGCCGAGTCCAAAAAAGAGCAGGATGGTTTTGTTGGATTGGGTGGCGCCTATGCTGCTCATGAAGATCCGGAGATTAACGTGATCTCCAAACTGATCCGCAACTCTCTTACGCGCTTGCACTCTGACATTATGCGTAATATCACGTTCTATCGCAGTCAGCAGGGTGGGTCTGCTCCGTCGATGGTCTTGTTGGCTGGGGGTGCTTCGCAGATGCCGTTTTTACGCGACTTCTTTGCCGAAAAGCTGAGTGTCCCGGTGGATTTCTTTAACCCTATGCGAAACGTCACTATCGGTAAGGGTTGCAAGCCTGAAGATGCAGAGGTTGCGCTCCATCACCTGGGGCCTCTTCTTGGATCTGCTCTTGCCAGTGCAGGGGAGGTGCCCGCTAGGTTGGAGTTAGTTTCGAAAAGTGTCCAAGCAGACCGCGATCTGGCAAAGAAGAAACCCTTACTCATTTTTGCTCTCGTAGCAGCAGCAGCCGTTTTGGGCGCTGTAGGATTCTACTTTCAGAGAGCTGGGAGCGTTACTGACTCCGCTATTGCCGCTAAAGCTACTGAGCTTCGCACGTTGAAAAAACACGAGAAGGGGATCAGTGAGAAGAGGGAAAAAATAGGGGAGATTATGTCCACCTCTGGTGATTTGATCGAGGCGGCTCGTCACAGGGCATACTGGGTCGATCTGTTTACTTATCTCTCTGAGATGATGGAGGGTGATGCCCTTTATTTCACAAGTATCGAACCACTTGCTAATGGAGAGCCGATCTTCACCGATGAAGTCGGCGGGATCGGAGCTTTCAATGATGGTCAAGAAGAGATTGTTGACGGGATTTTGGTTAAGGGGCTCTGGCGAGAGAATTCTGATACAACCCAGGTGGTTTTTGATTATTTTAATCGACTTAAGGAAGACGCTCTCGCCCGCGGAGATGATGCAGTCTTCGCGTTAGCTGAGGCAAACATGGAGGACGTGGTTGAGCCTGATTCGGGCACGTCTGGGGATCGTTTTGCTTACCCGTTTACGATGAAGCTGCCTTTGCCCGAATCTAATCAAGTCCGCTTCGAGAAGTAGTCTTTAAAATCTTTTTGATCACCATGACATCCAAAAGCTGGATCATTACTTACGCTGTTATTCTGCTACTCGTCCTCGGCGGGGGTGGATATTATCTATTCTCTTCTCTGGTCTCATATGGTGAGAGCCAAGCTGATTGGGCCAAATCTAAGCGCGAGCTCATAGCCCTTGCTAAAGAAGTGCCTTTCCCCAATTCCGAAAATGAGGAGGGAATCGCGAAGTTGACAGATGATCTAGAGGCCGAGGTCAAGGAGTTGTCCTCCGCTCTCGACGCCTTCGATATGGAGTTGGACACGGGGATCGAGGCATCTCGATTTCAGAGGAAAATTGGAGAGAAGGTGAAGGCCTTTCGAACCTTTTCTGAGGAGAATGCGTTCGAGGTCGCCAATGTCACTGATTTTAGGCTTGGTTTCCAGGAGTATGATCGAGATCTCCCTGATCAGGAGCTTACTCCCGTCCTTAATTATAAGCTGGAAGCTGTTGACTACTTAGTTCGTCAGCTTGTCGAAGCTGATGTGACTCGGTTGATTAGTTTGGATCGTGATTCGATCCCCGGTGAAGATGGCGCGCCTAGTGGATACGACTCGCCCTACGTGCAGAAATACCCAGTGCGATTGAAATTTGAGGCTAATCATACAGCATTTCAGGAGTTCCTTAATCGCATTTCCAATACAAAAGACTTTTTCTATATAGTTCGAGTTCTGCGTTTAAATAATAGTGCTCAGGAGGGTCCTCAGAAGGCGAGTCAAGCGCAGAATTTAGGAGGGGAGCCTGTATTTGTAGATCATGCAACAGGTCAGAAGGCTACCTACGAGCAGTTGACTGATTGGGGGTATGGATCCGTGCCACCAGC
>JAHDIL010000109.1 GCA_020630835.1 Verrucomicrobiota bacterium | reverse complement strand
GTCAGGTTTTTTCGTCTATGCGACAGCATATTCGGTCTACTTCTTTCCCTGGAGTATCTTAAACAACGGGAGAGAAGTAGAACGGAGCTGAACACGAAAGCTCAGTGGGCCTTAGGCTTGCCGAATCCTGAATTGCCGGGATTGAAGGGGCGCTCGAGCGTCGCCGTAACGCCTGATTCTGGGATGTCATTTTCTTTCCCCAAAGCCCATAACATGCCGTTTAACGCCATTTTGCGCATAGATACAGAGCGGAAGTCATAGGGATGACCCAGCGTGGTGAAGAAAACCCGTCCGTTTTTGTCTCCGTAGTTTTTGGTCCAGGCTACGGGATTGGTGAGAGGATAGGTTTCCGTATTACCGCGCTTTTCGTGGTTGGATTGCAGACTGGTGCCAAGCATTAGAGGGGTGCTGCCTTCTGCCAGGCTATGGTTTGGCCCCTCTACGTGGTAGAGCCAGCTGTAGGCGGGGAAGGGGTAGACGCCACGGAGGACAGGGTGACTTTTCTGACTCTCGATTAGTGTCAGGGCCGTGAGCGGATTCTTTCCATCATCAAAGTGCCCATGATGAGAGATCCATTTTTGGCCAAGGAGATCTCGGATAGCTTCGCCGCCACCGAACGAGTTCTTCTTTCCATTTGGCACATTTCCTCCCCACTTGGTGTAGGGTGAGTCGACAGGGAAGCGAAAGGCGTGAGTGGACGTGCGGAATCCGACGATCGGTTTTCCTGCCTCTACGTAATCCAAAAATAGTTGGAAATTCTCAGGAGAAGGGTTGCGAAATCGGTAAAACATAACCAGGAGGTCTGCCTCCGGGAGTTTTTCCATACCCTCTGTCGAGTCGTTTGCTGTGGGCGAAATATTGCCGTCCGCGTCTCTTGAAAAGCCGATAGATGTCTCGAAGCCCAGTTCTCGCTCGACGAGCTTTTTAAGCATGGGGAGAGACTGCTCAGAGCGGTATTCCTCATCACCCGCCAAGAAAAGAATGTGGGGTTTTTTCTTCACCGCGTCTTCGGCATGACCGACAGATAAGTAGAGGGAAAAAGTAAGAGCAGAGAGAAACAGTATGCGTTTTGTCATGAAGGTAATCTGAATGGTTCGGGATGGAACTTCCATCACACCGTCAGATGTCCTCTGAACCATGGATCTTACCGAGTAGGCACTGGCGTCATTGCGGCTTAAAGCGAGTCCCTGATTGATCTGAGATCGGGATCTTTTAGCGCTAGACTATGGAAATTTTGGTCGAGTTGAATAGCTTGCCTCAGCCAGGAGATGGCCATTTCACGATTCCCCAGCGTGGCCTGATAACACGCAAGGTTATAAAAATACGTAGGCTCCTTTTGCAGAGATTCCGGTCCGGCCTGCAGATAAGCCAGCGCCTCATCTGTTCGCCCAAGCTCGTGTAGGCAGTAGGCGCCATGGATAAACCCTATGTGTAAATTGGGACTTTTTTCGCAAAGGGTGTGGGCAAGAAAAAGGCCTCGATTGTAGCGCTGCTCTGCGATGCACAAAGCGATCTCTAACGATAAGACCGGTGGAGTGGCCCTGACTGACTCCTGCAAACTCTCCAGGATGGCCGTAGCCTCAGTGAACAGCCGTAGCTCGATGTAGCCTTCGAGCTTAGTTAACTGCTGCGAAAGAGGAGGGGACATGGATAAAGCTATTTTGAGCGTAGGCTCCAACGGCTTGTCGCGCTACATGAATTCAGTCGTCTGGATGCCGAGAAGTCCTAGACCTGTCCGCAGCGTTCTTCCTGTCTGCTCGCATAAGGCAAGACGAGTCGATCGCAAGTCACCCTCTACCCGCAGGACTGGGCAAGCTTCCCAGAAGCGGTGGTAGGTCATAGCCAGTTCGTAAAGGTAGTTCGCCAGCGTGTTGGGTTTAAAATCGACAAGCACCTGGGGGACAGTCTCAGCGAACTGAGCCAGCTTTAAGGCAAGGTCTTTTTCGGCTTGTTCTTCGAATACAGGCGTGGCTAGCGGCGTGTAGTCCTCGCCCAACTTGCGGAAGATTGCACGAGTTCGCACGTAGGCGTTCAGCAGGTAAGGAGCCGTATTCCCTTTGAGTGCTAACATATTGTCCCAGTCAAAGATGTAGTCGGTGAGCCTATACTGGCTGAGCTCCGCATATTTCACGGCACCTATGCCGATGACTTCAGCCACCGCTTGCTGCTGACTTGGATCTAGATCGGGGTTCTTCTCGATGACCACTTTGGCGGCGCGTTCGACGCTTTCGTCGAGCACGTCAGCTAGCTGGACGGTATCACCCGAACGCGTGCGTAGCATCTTCCGGTCTTTTCCTAAGATGCTGCCGAAGGGGATAAATTCCAAGTCGGCCTGCTGGCCACGCTTCTCAGATATCTTAAAGATCTGGTCAAAGTGCAGTTGCTGCGGTGCGCCGACAACATACCAGACAGCGTCGGCATTCCACTCGTTCAGACGGTAATCGATCGTAGCGAGATCAGTGGTGGCATAAAGAAAGCCGCCATCAGCCTTTCTTATGATGGCAGGCTTATCCTCCAGTCCCTTTGTATCAGGAAAGAACGCACATATCGCCCCGTCGGACTCTTCTGCGATTTTATTCGTGAGGAGTTCTTCAACCAGCGGTGCTAGCTGGTCATTGTAGAAGCTTTCCCCTAGCCAATGGTCAAAGCGAACATCAAGTCGGTCGTATATGCCCTGCAAGCCCTGCTTGGAGACCTGGACACAGGTCTCCCAGATTTTTAGATTCTCTTCGTCCCCCGCTTGCAGTGCCACAAGCTCGGATTTGCATGTCTCGCGCAGTGACTCATCCTCTTTGCAGCGAGCGTTTACCTCACGATAGATGCGCAGCAGCTCTTCGACCGGTTTCGCGGCGAGGGCCTCGCCGTTTAACAGGTTCTTCCACCCCCAGAGGATCATACCGAATTGGGTGCCCCAGTCGCCGATATGGTTATCAGTAATCGTTTTATGGCCAAGAAAGCGGGCGATGCGTCCCAAACTGTCGCCGATTATCGTGCTGCGGATATGGCCTACGTGCATAGGCTTCGCCACATTTGGAGCGGAGAAATCGAGCACCACCGTCTTTGGATCCTCGACGGTGGCGACCCCATGATGTTTGTCGTCGGCAAGCACGCGCAGCAACTCTGCAGCAAGTGCTTCTTCCTTCAGCGTGAAGTTAATAAAGCCTGGACCTGCCATGGTAGGTTTTTCGCAAAGATCAGCGGCGGCGAATTTGTCAATGATTTGTGCCGCTATGTCCCGTGGGTTTTTTTTGAGCGGCTTGGACAGCATCATGGCTGCATTCGTCTGGTAATCGCCGAACTGGCGGTTCTGAGCTTGGTCGACTTTCGGGGTGAATCCCTCAGGGAGATCGGCTGCGAAGTCGCTCGCAGATAGGGCGTGCAGAAGTGCCTCTTGGAGTCGGGCGGGAAAGGTCTTGCTCATGCTCTCAGCCATAGCGCAAACGGATAGAAAAACCACAGCAAATGTGGGGGTGGTGATGTGCCCATATACCAAAAACAGGCAGGCGGAACCCAACAAAAAAGGGAGGGCTCACGCTGAAGCAAATAGGCGTCTGTTGCCCCCTTTGAGAGTTACTTGGCCCTCTTCTTGCGCGCAGGGGCTTTTTTCTTTGGAGCCTTTTTCTTAGGCGCTGGCTCTTCAGCGGCTGCTCCTGACGAAAACAGATACTTTAGGTCATCCAGTTCCAGGTTCCGGGTGAAGCCCTCTTCTCCCAGAATGCTGGTAGCCATCGCACTCTTCTGTTGTTGGAGGACGCGGATTTTCTCTTCCACGCTATCCTTTACCAGCAGACGGTAAGCGTTCACTTTGCTCTCTTGACCGATACGGTGACAGCGGTCGATGGCCTGATTCTCGACAGCGGGGTTCCACCATGGATCATAGAGGATGACGTAGCTGGCTGAGGTAAGGTTGAGACCGCTTCCCCCGGCCTTAAGAGAGAGGAGGAAAGTTTTAGCTTCATCGGACTCCTGAAAGTCGCTGATGACGCGGTTACGGTCCTTGGTTTGACCGGTGAGATAGCTATAGGGGCGCTTGCGCTCTTCCAGCTCGTCTTTGATCATGTCGAGCATGGACACAAACTGCGAGAAGACGAGAACCTTGTGTCCTTCCTCATGCAACTGATCCAGCAGGTAAAAGAGGGCGTTCATTTTGGCGCTCGGCTCGCCCGCATAGGCGCTGTCGACAAGGCCCGGGTGACAACAAATCTGACGAAGGCGCATGAGGCCTTGCAAGATGATGAAATTGTTTTTTCGCAAACCCTCGTCGCTGTCTAGGCCGAGTATGAGCTTCTGGATGCGCTCTAGCTCGATTTCGTAGAGCTCGCGCTGAGCTTCCTCCAGTTCGCTGAAGACGTCTTCCTCGATCTTTGGTGGCAGGTCTAGAGCTACCTCGCCCTTGGTCCGGCGGAGGAGGAAGGGACGGAGACGAGCGGTGAGTCGGGTCTTGCTTTGACCGTCCTTACGTTTATCAAAGTGCTCGCGGAAATACTTTCGATCGCCAAGGATCCCCGGCATGGAAAAGGCCATGAGCGACCAAACGTCGAGCAGTCGGTTCTCGATAGGGGTTCCTGTCAGGACAAGACGGTTTTCTGACTCGAGCTCGCGAGCGGACTTCGCTGCCTTTGAGTCAGGGTTCTTAATCTGTTGTCCTTCATCCAAGATGACGCCGAGCCAAGAGATTTTTTTCAGGTCATCGGCGGCTGTGCGCAGTTGGCTGTAGTTGATGACGAGAAGGTCGACGTCTTTCCCTAGCTTTTCTAGCTCGAGTTCAGACCGGTTGCGTAGAACCTGACAACGGATGGCGGGAGCGGCTTTTTTCACCTCATCACCCCAAACGTCGAGGACAGATTTCGGACAGATAACGAGAGAAGGACGGTTGTCAGACTTTTTGGCCGATTGGCGAAGCCAGAGAAGCCAAGTGAGAGACTGGATCGTTTTACCGAGTCCCATATCATCGGCAAGGATACCGCCAAAGTTATTGGACGTTAGGTAGGCGAGGAAGTGGAAACCTTCCACTTGATAGGGGCGGAGGGTGACGTTTAGATCGGCTGGCACCTCAGGTCGCACCTGCAGCTTGATCGACTCCGAGCGCTTGGAGATTTTGCCCCAGGTTTTTGCATCAAAGACTTCCTTGGCCAATGGCTCAGCCAGCTGCAAGGCGTGCATGCGATGCGTTTCGCCGGAGAGATCGAAGGGATCAAGGCCGATCCGGCTGACCGCTTCCTGTTGCTCCTCGCTGAGGTTCATTTTGAGGCGATACCAGCCCTTGCCGGTGCGGACGAAACCGCCTCGGGCTTGAATGAGGGCTTTGATCTCGTCTTCGCTAAGGTCGACACCGTCGACTTTTACGTTCACTTTGAGATCAAACCAGTCAATATCCTGATCGACCATTTCGAAGCTGACTTGGGCTTCAACGGGCTCAGCCTCAAGGGTAGCTAGCTCTTCGTCAGCACGAATGACGATATTTTCGGGTAGGGTTTCCCGCCACTCGGTGTAGCGGTCCGGGAAATTCTTCGTCACACGAGCACGGAAGCAGCCCAGGTTCGCATCATAGGTGGGCTGGATGGGCGCAATATAGGCTGGCATCCGGCGAGCCAGAGTTCGGTCGAAGCGGAAAAGTTTATCATCTTTACTCTCAGGAGATTCGACTACTTCCCATCCTTCGCGACCGAGCACTTCGCGCCGACTGCCGTCTGAGCTTTCGGCGATGATCTTCATGAGCATCTGCTCACTGGAGCCCCCGGTAGCATTGTCCGAAATAGAAAGGTCGAGTGTGACTGTGAGGGCCTCCTCAGTGATGCGGTCCTCCAGCTCTTTCGGCAAGACTGCGTTTAGGCGGTAGAGGAAGTTGATACCGCTCTCGCCCTCGAGCACGCTCGTGGGAATGACCACGCGTGGGTCGATGAGAGTCTCTCCCATGGACCATGATTCAGGTCCGCGGAACACCCATTCATCACTCATATAAAGTGCCTCGTCACCTGGAAGCAGGCGCACGGTGTGAGAGACGTCGACTCCTTCTGACGTGACCAGCTGTAGCTCGTAATCAGCTGACCCCATGCTATCCGTGCGCAGCATCCAGCTGAGAGGGGCATCGCTGAGCTGAAAAGGCTTTTCGTCGAGATTGACAATGCGACCAGCTAGTTCCGGTTGGTGAAAGAGGCGGTTGAGCAGGCGACAGTTCGCCACGCGATCAAGCGGAAGGCCACCATCAGGCTCTTCGAGATAGTCAGAGGCCAGCAGGAACTTGCTCCAGAGAATTTCAGACCCCGCGTCCATGCGGAGCCCCCCACTGTCATAGCGGTCGGCAAGGCGCTCGTATTCGTCCGCTTCTGTAAT
>JAHDIL010000108.1 GCA_020630835.1 Verrucomicrobiota bacterium | reverse complement strand
CCCCTATCAGTCCTAACACAGCGATTAGGAGAGAGCTGCATCGTATCGCTAACAAGCCTGCTACGACGGTGATAAACGCCATCAAAGAAAAGGTCACGAACGGCCCTGTGAGACCTAAGCCCTGAGCGGTGAAAAAGGTGAAGTAAAGAGTTACGACTCCTGCGCCTGCTAGACCTTGACCAAGTAGATCATAGCGTCCTTTCAAGAGTTTTAGCCCTCCAGCGAGGAATCCGGCACCGGCGACTGCTGACAGTGCGATTTTGCCAGTAGGTCCGATGAAGCCCTCTGTGATGGAATAGTTCAGAAAAAAGCCGATTCCGACAACGAGAAAAAGAACCCCAAGTCGCAGTAGCCAAGTGGTTGCTACGGCGTATTCCATGGTGACGCTGGAGGGCCGGTGTTCCTCACCCACCACGATCCAATTCCAGATTTTTGCGAGGATTCCTTTCGCCCTTTTCTCAAAAGCGGAATGTTCGAGCCCTTCCTGTTGGACCGTAGGGCTCTCCTCTAGAGTTGTGGTCGCATCATCAGGAACTGGCGGTGGTAGAGCTCGACGGGCCTCTGGGCCGGTGTTGTCAACGTGCTCCGAAGCAGACGAGGCGCTTTCCAGGGCTTGCTCTGCGGTATCAGTGGTTTTCGCAGGGTCGTCAGTAGATAGGTTTTCTTCAGCTGCTGTATCGTCGGCTTTTAGGGCGCTCTTTTCTGATGAAGGCCTTTTGGACAAAGCGGTGGCTCGCAGGTGCTGAGCTCGCGTCATGTCGAGAAGAACGTCTACCCGTCCTTTCGTCTCATGTATTTCTCTCTTTAGCGATCGCAGTTGACCGATGAGAATAACGAAGACGACAATGGCTACAGTGAAAATAAAAAGCTCCATACCCCTTTCTTAGAACTGACGTCAAACATGTTAAGTCTAGGCGGGACTTTTGGGGATTTTTTTGCTGGTGGTTCGACGTCTCCAAAACGCCGCCACCAGGCTACCGATGAGACAGTGGTAAACGGCACTTAGAGCGCACGGGGCTGAGGCAGGTGTGCCTGGGAAATGCTGATTCGCCAGCATGGTGCCGAGCCCTGAGTTCTGCATGCCCACCTCGATAGAGATGGTGCGTGAGCTGTCCTCCGGCAATCGGAAGAGTCGAGCTGCGAGATAGCCCAGCGCGAATCCGCCAAGATGGATGAGCATCGGAGCAAGGAGGAGGCGCCATCCTGCACTCAGGATGATTTCTTGTTTTTGCCCAATGACACTGGCGACGATGAGGATGATTGCTAGCACCGAGATGGAAGGGGAAACCGTGCCGATTTTGCTCGCCCATTTCGGGGCGAATCGGTTGATCAAGATTCCTAGGGCAACCGGGATCAACACGACAGAAATCGTGCTGCGGAATAGTCCCCAGGCATCGACTTCGACAAGCGTCCCGGCCAGCCACTTTGTCATCAGCGGTGTGAGAAATATCGCTGCACTCGTTGAAACGATCGTCATGAGCACGGAAAGCGCCACGTTGGCTCGAGCCAGATAAGCGATCACATTGGACGCCGTGCCCCCTGGGCAGCAGGAAACAAGGATGAGTCCCACCGCCAGATTGGGGTCTATCCGGTGTAGGCCGAGTCCGTAAGCGGTGCCCCAACCGAGAAAGGGCATGATGAGGAATTGACAAACCACGCCGATGACGCCTGCTCTCGGCAGTTTCAGCACGGCTTGAAAATCCTCCAGCTTGAGCGTTAGCCCCATCCCAAGCATGATGGCAGCCAGGCCGTAGCGAATCCAGGGGCCGTTGAACCAAGTGAACACCTCTGGCTCCACAAGGGCAACCGCGCTGGACAAGAGGATCCAGAGTGGAAAGGCAGCGACAAAAAAGCTGATGAAACGGGGCATAGCCTCTGTCAAAGCGCATACCGCAGGAAAAGGCAAGCTTTCCGCTTTGAGCGAGCTGATTTCCAGCTTGCCAAACGCTTAAGCTGTTCGAGTTTCATGGCCCTTTAAATCACAAATATTTCATGAGTGCACACCGCGTATTAGTCGCTGACCCCATCGCTGAAAAAGGCATTGAATTGCTCCAAGAAGCCGAAGGCATCGAGGTCGATGTCAAACTGGGCTTGAGCGAATCAGAGCTAGTCGAGCTCGCTCCGAGCTATGCCGGAATCATCGTGCGGTCGGGGGTGAAGATTACTTCACCAGTCATCGCGGCGGGATCTGGCGTGCTCAAGGCTATCGGTCGTGCCGGTGTCGGCGTCGACAATATCGACATTCCCGTTGCGACCCAACATGGGGTCGTTGTCATGAACACTCCGAGCGGTAATACAATTTCCACAGCGGAGCATGCCTTCACCCTGATGATGTCTCTTGCGCGAAATATCCCTCATGCCCACCGCTCCGTTGTTGAAGACCGTTTCAAAGAAGGGCGTAAAGCTTATAAAGGGGTCGAGCTCTACAATAAAACTCTCGCCATCCTTGGTATGGGTCGCATCGGCGCGGAATTCGCTAAGCGGGCGCAGGGTTTCGGCATGAAAGTGGTCGCTTACGATCCCTACCTCGGCGAGGCTAAGGCAGAGTCTTTACGTGTTGGTCTTTGCGAAACGGTGGAAGAGGCGGTTAAACAAGCCGATTTTATCACCCTCCACATGCCCAAGACACCTGAGACGACTCACATTCTCAACGCAGAACGTTTCGATCTCATGAAGCCGGGTGTCCGGATTGTAAATTGTGCTCGTGGAGGCCTGATCGATGAAGATGCCCTCCTCGCGGCTCTCGATGCAGGAAAGATTTCTGGAGTCGCTCTCGATGTATTCGAGGTAGAGCCTCCGACTGCCGATAATCCCTTGCTCGGTCGGGAGGATGTTGTTTTCACCCCTCACCTAGGTGCTTCCACGGAAGAGGCGCAAGAGAACGTCGGAATTGAAATCGCGGAAGCGATTCGCGACCAACTTCTACACGGCACGGTTCTCAATGCCGTCAACATGCCAAACCTTGATGAATCTACCTTGGCGGAGATAGGCGGTTACCTCGATATTGCCAGCTTGCTTGGTGCGTTAGCGGGTCAGCTTGCGCCTCAGCAGCCAGATCTTTTCCGCATCGAATATGAGGGGAATGTTAGTAACATTGACACTACTTTGATCACTCGTTCTGCCTTGAAAGGGTTTCTCGACATTGGGGCGACTTCAGGTTCAGCAAACTACCTTAATGCTCCTGCCCTCGCAGAAGAGCGTGGTGTCCGCGTAACCGAGTCCCGTCCGGCAGACGAATCGGAATACACAGAGTTGATGACAGTCACCGTAGGTAACGGAAAAGAATCAGCCTCCGTCTCTGGGACATTCTTTGGCGCTGAGGCACGTATTGTCAAAGTCCAGCAGCATCACATTGATGCTTCGCCTACCGGCCACCTCATACTCGTCGAAAACACTGATGCTCCCGGTATTGTTGGTTCCGTGGGCGGTATCCTTGGTGATGCCGGGATCAACATAGCCAGCATGTCCCTCTCCCGTGGTATTGTCGAAGGGAAGGCTCTAAGCATAATTAACCTCGATTCCGCTCCAGCCGCGGAGGTGCTTTCTGCGCTTGAGGGGGTTCCTGGCGTCCTGGGTATTCGGGCGGTATCTCTCTAATCCGAGTTTTCTGGCAGCTGCGATCTACTTTGCTGTGGATTGCGCTGCCTTGCGCACTTCTTCTTCGATCCCTGCTAGGGTTTGGTTTAGTCCTGCGAGAACGGACACTACTCGGCTGACTGGGTCATCCTCGCCGCCAGCCATTAGCTGGTTGCGGGCGAATACCGATTTGATATCGGTCCAACGCTCTTTCTCCTCCACAGTAAGCACGTTGAGGATTTCGCGGAACTTAAGCAGATTTGCTTCGGCGCCGGCTGCTAGAGTTTGACTCTCATTCTGATAGTGATCCATGATTAGGGCGTCCACTTCTTCATCGGTCATCAGTGGCAGCACTTTCTCAGCGATGCGGTTCATGTTCCGGTAGGATCCCTGCAGTTTGAATGCTGGCTCTGTTCGGTATTCATCCGCTTGAGCCGCTGAGTGGATGTATTCTTGATTCACTCGTGAGATGGCATCACGGACTCGGTAAAGTTTCTTTAGCACGGTGACGCAGTCGGCGACCTCCTCTGGAGAATAGTTTCCTTCTAAGTCTCCGTCGTTCTGAGTTCCTTCTTCGGCCATTGCCATCATGGTATAGACGTCTTTTTGTGAGTTGGCGGCGAGACGTGAAAGCGTCTTGTTAGAAGTGAGAGAGTTCTCAATATAGGATGCCTCAAATGCCTCCTTATGTCCGCCTATCATATCGCCTAAATTGTAGGTGTCGGCACGGTTGGCGAGCATGTCTGGGATCTGAAATTTTCCTCCCGCCTCCGTGTAGGGGTTGCCTGCCATGACAACGGCCACGCGCTTGCCGCGCAGGTCGTAGGTGCGGGCTTCGCCTCGATACACGCCTTCAATTTTTCGTTGCGCATCACAGAGAGAAATGAATTTCTGTAGAAATTCCGGGTTGCAATGCTGAATGTCGTCGAGATACAGAAGGATATTGTCCCCCATCTCCAGAGAAAAGTTAAGCTTTTCCATCTCATCGCGTGCGCTCATGTTAGGCGATTCAGCGGGGTCGAGAGATGTCACCGCATGCCCGATGGCAGGTCCATTGATTTTCACAAAGGTCATCCCTAAGCGATTTCCCACATATTCCATTAGGGTGGTCTTTCCGTAACCGGGAGGGGAGATGAGCAAGAGCATGCCCATACGATCGGTCCGCGACTGATCTCCTGCGGTCCCTAGCTGCTTGGCGAGATTGTCGCCGATGAGAGGAAGGAAAACCTCGTTCAGCAGGCGATTGCGCACGAATGCTGACATAACTTTTGGTTCGAACTCATGGAGCTTGAGCTCTTTTCGCTTATCTTCGATCAGTTGATGGCGATCGTGGTGAAAAGCCTCGTAGCGGGGAGTGGTGATCGAGACAAAATGGTTGAGCCGGTGACGAAATTCAGGCAGATCGAACGGCATGGTTTTGTCTTCTTGTCTAATGCGACCGTGAGAACCAAGTAGTGGCCCGATAGCCGACCGAACCTCAGATTCTAGAGTCAACGACTTACCTCCCTCTAGGCTTAGGAGATAGTGAGAAGCCGCTTCGAGAAAAGTTTGATCATTTGGTTTGCCGTCTAGAGACTGGCAAAGACTATCGAGAATGATTTGAAAGCGGAAAAGACGGGAATCCGCTTTCTCAATGGATGTCTTTAACGCTGCCTTGAGGCGTTTACTCGTCAGAAAACTCTGAAATTCCTGAAGCGCTTTGTTGCCGGATACGCTGAGAGAACAACCGCCGAAACTTTCGCTCTTAGCGTTACCTAGAGAGTTCCTCTCCAACTCGGAGATGAGGTAGGCGGCGGCCTGAGCGGAGTCGCTGCCGGCAAACAACTTTTCTGCCGTGTTGATGGTAAGAAATGAGTCGATGAGGTTTTGTGCTTCAAAATGGTAGAAGGAGATATGCGTTCCGGTATCTCCTTTCTCCTTTACTAGGCCCGATGCACGAGCCTTAATCGCTAGATCCTGTGCTTCAGGGGATTCTCGTTCGTGAAGAAATGCGAGGATAGCGAGGGCTCGGTCAGCCGCCGAGTATTGCAGTAAATCGGCTGCTGCCAGCATGGGGTGAAATGTTTCTAGGATGGTAACTGCATCCCTATCATGCACACCTTTTGTGTAACCTTCGCCATAGCGCGGTGACATGAAAGCCTGCACACGCTCCAGAAGAGGTCGAGAGAGATCGCCAGGCTGTTTCAGTTCATGTTGATAAAACAAATAAGCAAGGTATTCGGATCGGTAGACGCTGAGACTCTCTGAGACATACTGTTGATCCCAAAGATCTTGAAACTGTCTAAAAGACTCGGTTTCGATCGCCTCAAAGTAATCAGTGCCCCCCAAATGGAATGCCATTTGGCCATCGCGCGGTATAATGGATAGCTGGAGCTCCTGCTCATTGACAGTGAACGCGTGATTGCCTAGCTGGATGATATGCCCACCATCGCTGTAAAGTTCCTGCCTGTCCTTAAGTTGCCGGACGGCGTCCTCACCCGCTGTTTTGAGGCGAGTTTTGACGTCTGCCGCTTTTGTCGAGTCGCCTAGTTCTTCGAGATTGGTGACAAGATTGCGTATCTTTTCCACCATCAGATCACCTGCCAGATAGCCGTTGATCTCTTCAATGGTTCCGAAGCTTTCCAAGCGGTGAGTTATGCCAGTAAATAGGCGATCTGCAGATTTAGTGAGGCTTGCGACCTTGCGGTTACGCTCTTCAATGAGCGATTGCTTGCGACTCTCAAAAGCGGAGTAAATTTCGTCACGTCGATCGGCTATTTTATCCTGAAAATCGGAAATATCGCCGAACTCA
>JAHDIL010000107.1:3321-6411 GCA_020630835.1 Verrucomicrobiota bacterium | reverse complement strand
GCTGAGCGGATTCCAGAGCTTAAAGACTTTTATCAGGCGATGGTCGCACTTGCTGAGGACCAGGCGCTCTTGTCAGATCCACCGGCTGGCTTTAATGCGCTGATCGCGAACTTTCACTTTACGTCCACGGAAAAACATCAATTAAAGAGGCTGCTGGAACGTTGGTCTGCAGTGAATACTGAGGATATAAGTAAGGAATGGTTAGATAAAGGCACCGGGGGTGCAAAGCGTGGTGCTGACATTCTTACTGCACTAGAGGTAGCACTTGCCAAGAGTATCCTGCAGGCTTAGCGAGTGTGCTTAATAGGGCACTCGCTCAACGATTTGTAAGTCATAGCCATCTAGGGCGACGACGCGTTTGGAGTTGTTGGTAAGCAAGCGGATTTTGCTAATGCCGAGATCTTGGAGGATTTGCGCACCGATCCCATAGTCGCGCAGAGATTGATCAGAAGGACTCGAGGTATCCTTTTTAGTCGATAGCTCTTGGATGTTGCGGCTCTGTCGGAGTAGCGCATTCTCTAAACCAAATTGCCGCATGTAGAGCAGCACTCCATTGCCCTCCGTTTCTAACCGTCGCAGCGCCTCTTGCAGAGCACTATGTCTGCCGGTCTTTTGATCGCCAAATAGATCATTTAGCAGGCTTTCGCGGTGGACGCGGACGAGGGTGGGAGACTCTGGGGTGAGAGGACCCTTGACGAGCGCAAGGTGTCGTTCCTCTGGATGAATGGTGCTGGCATAGACACGAAGCTGGAAAGGACCATAGCTTGTTTCCAACCCACCTTGTTCGACGATTTCCACTAGCGTCTCTCGTTGCCGGCGATATTCGATGAGTGACTCGATAGTTCCAATTTTCAGACCGTGTTCCTCAGCAAACGTTAGCAATTCAGGAGCGCGCGCCATTGTTCCGTCAGGGTTGAGGATTTCGCATATTACCCCCGCAGGGCGCTTTCCAGCCAGTCTCGCAAGGTCGACGGCTGCCTCGGTGTGGCCAGCCCGTCTGAGAACTCCGCCCTCACGGGCGCGCAGTGGCATAATGTGGCCAGGTCGGACCAAGTCTTTATCGGTGGCACTTGGGTCTGCCAGCACTTCTATAGTGCGGGCGCGGTCGGCCGCAGAGATTCCTGTCGTGATGCCTGCCGCGGCATCTACCGCGACCGTGAAGTCTGTTTTTAGGCTCTCCGTGTTGTGCCGGACCATTGGTGGGAGGTCAAGGCGCTCCGCATCATCCGGCAAGATGGGCGTGCAGATGAGACCTCGACCGTGGAGCGCCATAAAATTTACGATCTCCGGGGTGATGCACTCGGCGGCGCAGATTAGGTCGCCTTCATTCTCACGGTCCTCGTCGTCGGTTATGATAACGACCTTACCGTCGGCAATGTCAGAAATGATTTCGTCAATAGAATGAAAGGGCATAACAAGGAAAAAACGGTGGGAACGTTGCCTGCTTCTCGGGTTTCAATCAACCTGTATTCGTGAAATCCCGGTCGATGCGCTTTTTCTCTGTTCAAGTCGGCGGCCAAAGTGCTAGGGTGACATTTAGTTATACTATGGCAAGAAAGCGTGTTTCAAGTGGGGGTAAGGGCCTCTGGATCGGTATCGCGGCGGCGGTTGGGTGTTTTGTGCTGCTGGCTCTGCTGCTGGTGAAGCTCGTCTTCGGCGATCTCTTGCAGAACAGCAGCGGGAATTCTTCATCTGGTGCAGGTGCTGTTTCGGCACTCGATCTTGAGGTTTACAAAGAGAACGCTCGCGGTCTGACGGGGAATTTGTATCAGTTATCCGGTGAGGTGCAGGAGACGCTGCGGTGGACTGCCGATCGTGGTAGGTTGATCAGCCTTGATTGTAGGGATGATGCGACCGACGTCCTACTACCCGTGCACGTGCCACAGCAGTTTCGCGACGTAAATATCGAACGCGGCGCGAGCCTGACTATGACTGTCCGTGTTTCACGAGATGGGACACTCGTTGCTGAGGGAGTAGAGGGCTGAACCGCAGGAACTTACGATCTGGCATCATGAAGCTAACAAAAATATTATCATACGGGGGCCTTATTGGTTTATGCGCGGCGTCAGGATCTGGATTTGCCCAGGTCTATACTCCGCCAAAGCAGAATCCGGCTCCAACTGCGGGGAACCAGACGACGATCGTCAATGAACCGGGCAAAAGCAGTAGTTCCCAGAACGCGCTCGGTTCTGACCTTCCCTATTTTGATCCCAGCACCGAGACCTTCTCTTTCGATGGGAAGATGTGGAATGTGAATGATAATCGGGTGTTTCGCGCGCGCTTTGAGAAATACCTCAATGCCCCCGCGGTAGATGCCGCAGAAGATCAGGCGTATCGAAACTCCCTGGATGAGGTAGCAAAAACGCTTTCACCGCATAACCAAGATCGGAACCGTTTTCCGAAAGCTGTCGCGCAGCTGCAAAGACTAGCTCAATTTGCACAGGATGAGGGTATGTCAGAGTCTCTCGCGAATGCTGTTTATCGCGTTTACCTAGCGCGGACGAGTTCAGCACAGCTGAAAGCACTTAATACGGAGCTGCAACGTCAGCGAAAGCAGCTCGATTGGAATGTGGACGCCTGGTCGAACAACCAACGCGGTTTAGGGGAAAGTCGCCGTGTCGGGGAGGATGCCTCAGAGGACGCTGCAAAAAAGGCTACGGATACTCAGACCGCCGGGCACATCGCCCGCTATCTGCAGAATATCACGGAATTGGAGGCTGAGCGCGCCTCCAACCGAGCCGCGATGGAGGTGAATGAAGCTGAGGCTAAGCTCGAGTTCCAAGCGCTCATCCTACAGCTTTTTCTTCAGCGGCGGTTCGAGCATGTCATCCTCGCATCTAGGCTTTATACCGGTTTTTATAAAGATGGGCGCGGTCGGCTCGACTTTGAGCAAAAGTCCGACACCCAGAAGGCGTTCCTTGAAACCCTCGGCTACAACCCTACGGTTAGCACCCTGGAGACTGCGTCTCAGGAAGCCATTCGCGATGTCGAAGAAGCCGTCAAATCGTTCCATTTCTTGCTGGAGCGCTCCGAGATTGATGGCGCTACAAAGCAGCTGCAACAAGCCTTCGTTGTTGGTGAATTTCTTCC
>JAHDIL010000107.1:2884-3311 GCA_020630835.1 Verrucomicrobiota bacterium | reverse complement strand
TTTGGCCTATGCTCAAAAGGGATTTCAGCTAGTCAATTCGCTAGAGGTCAAGGACTACGGGAGGGCCGAGCAGCTCGTTGCGGAGATGAGCTCTCTTGCTAGTGACTTTGATAACTCTAAACCAACCGCAGCGATAAGCGCTGCTAAGTTAAGCAGCAACATGCGTATCCGCACGGCCAAAAATGCCGCTATGGCAGGAGACCTGGAAAAGTTTGAAGAGAATATCGCCGAGGCAGCAAACATCTGGCCCTCAAACCCTGAGTTGAAATCCCAGTTCGATCTCATTGCCGATTCTGCCGATGTTCAGCAGCAGGCAAAAATCGAGTTCGATCGTTTGCTGGGCACTCAGAGCTATCGTCAGATTTATAATAATAAAGCCCGATTTATGGCGGCTACCGTCGAGGATGTTGAACGTCAACAAGCCCTT
>JAHDIL010000107.1:0-2874 GCA_020630835.1 Verrucomicrobiota bacterium | reverse complement strand
AACAGGCTGAAGTCCTAAAAAATGCGGGGAACGACCATGCCGCCTGGGAAATCGTGGAGCAGACCTTTCAAAAATTCCCGGACGACGTTCCTCTCAGTGCCAAGCGCTCCGATTTAACGACCGATGTAGCTCCTTTTGTTAAGGCCCTAAAACAGGCTGAAAGCTTGGAGGAGGCTGATCAGTTTGGCGCCAGCCTTTCCTGGTATCTGTCCGCTCGGAACATCTACCAGCAAAGTGAGTTCGCTGAAACCGGAATTGAACGCATGGTCGAGCAAATCCTCCCTGAGGAGGTCAAAAGCGCCAGTGGGCTGGGCGACTAATGGGGGAATGGGCGCACACGCGGTAGCCCGCTTTTCTGTGAAAGCGTGCAGCTCGCGCGTTGACCCGGTGGGCGACGAAAGGATTACTTAAGCCCATCAAGTGCGTCCCAGCGTTCGTCGGGTTCTGGGCTGTCATCCACATCTTCTAGCTCAGCTTTTTCTTGTATGGATGTGAGTAACGCACGTTTAGGGCAGTTGGATTGCCCCAGTTCTTCGCACTGAGGCGCTTGTGGCAGAGCCATGAGGAAATCCTCGCGCAGCACTTCGTGCAGATCAAAGCCTGACTCGCCTTCATCAAATTCATATTCCGAGTTCCAACGTGGGAAATTAGCCTCATACGGAAGGTATTTGAGACACAGTCCACACTGGAGGTCAAAACCGCCTTTTAGTGTTCCCTCGATGCGAATGGTTTCGGAGAATTTATAAAGCGTGACATCATAGTGAGCATCATGTGCAGGTTTGATGGCGTCGTCAGGAGTGAGATCGAAAACAGAAGGCGCTAGGCGCCCACTGACGGGCAGTCCCTCGTCTGGAATCGTGTCGAAATGAATTTTCATGAAGAAAGAAGAATGGATTCACTGGCCACGAGCAGGGGAAGCTCTTCGACGACAGGGTAGCAGTGTTGGCTTTTAATGGATATGATGGCTCCCGTGATGCGACTAGCCTCGTGGTTCTGACCAAAGGGAAAGCGGGGTTGAATTTGCGCGAATTCTTCCTCAGTGGTTAGGCGCAATGGTTCTTGAGTCTGGGGGCATCGCAGGTTGGAAAGTAGCTCCGGTGACATGATATATGAGCAGAGGGGCAGAAGTAGGGATGGGGATCAATAGAGAGGGACTGAGGGATCGATCTCGCGCGACCAAGCGTTGATGCCACCTGCGACGTGGCAAGCATTGGCAAATCCCTGTGCCTGAAGATAGGCGAGAGCTTTGGCGCTGCGGCCTCCGACTTTGCAGTGAATAATAATTTCAGACTCGGGATCCAGTTCCGCAAGACGAGAGGGAAGATCACCGAGCGCAATGTGTGTGTGGTCAGGCAGCGTAGCGACCGCCAGTTCGGCATCCTCACGGACATCGAGCAGGACAAAGGGGCGCTCAGCGCGTTCCTCGAAGCGCTGCGCTAGCTCTTGGACAGAAATTTCTGCTAGTGGATTTTGTTCGGGTGTCATGCAGGTAAAGTCGATTTCCTTGAGTTGGGTCAAAGTGGGGGAATCACCGCATAGGATACAGGCGGGATCCTTGCGCAACTTGATTTCTCGAAAGCGAAAACGCAAGGCATCAAAATGGAGGAGTCGACCGATCGCCGGTTCGCCAATCTCCAGGATGAGTTTGATTGCTTCGTTAGCCTGCAGGCAGCCAATAATGCCAGGGAGCGCGCCTAGGACACCACCTTCAGCACAGCTTGGGACCTGATCCGGATCCGGGGGATTCGGGAAGAGACACCGGTAACATGGGCCGTCCAAGTGAGGCGCAAAAACGCTCACTTGCCCTTCGAACCGGTAGATTGATCCATAGACGTTTGGTTTTCCGGTCAGCACAGCAAGGTCGTTTGATAGATAGCGAGTTGTGAAGTTGTCTGTCCCATCGATGATGACATCGTAGCCTTCTGCCAGCTCTTTTGCGTTCTCGGCGTGCAGCCGTTCGGTATGTGCGATCAGCTCTATATGAGGATTGATTTCTTGCAACCGATCTCGAGCGGAATCAACCTTCAGTCGGCCGATGTCGCTCTGGCCGTGGATCACTTGGCGCTGAAGGTTGGAGAGATCAACTTCATCAAAGTCTACAAGTCCAATGCGACCGATGCCTGCAGCAGCCAGATACATGAGCAGGGGCGACCCCAGTCCCCCGGCCCCGATGCAGAGCACGCTGGCTGCTTTTAGCTTTTGCTGCCCCTCGAGCCCCACCTCAGGGAGGGTAAGGTGTCGAGCATAGCGTTGTAGCTCGGTAGAGGAAAGTTCTGCGGGATCTTTGGTCATTGACGGGGTGAGAACAGATCATAAGAACGAAAAAACTCAATGCCATCGTCCAAGGTGATTATCTGTTGATTCTTTGAAAGGGCAGCGGAGACAGCAGCGTTGTTTTATTCGAAATATGTGCATGCATGCGCAGCACACCACGTCTACCCTAATAACTGAAATTGCTGACCATTCAGCCATCGCTTTTCCCCATGAAATATAGCTCTTTAATCTCTGCTGCAGCTCTCTTATGCGCTGCTGTTTTTCTCCCATCTTCGCTGCTCAGAGCCGATGATAAGCCCTCTTTCGCCGGTAAGAGTATCGATGAGTTGGACGGCGACGATGTCTTAGAATTGGTCAGATATAGTTACACGCTATATGACCAAGATTTTACTGGGCAGTTACGACAAGGGTTTCGTGACAAGACACCGTTCATTCTTCGACTGAAGCCAGATTCTATCCAGTTCATCTTCGATGACCCTGCTCAGCTGATCTATATCGATACCGAAGATAAGCGCTTTGCCCTCTTTGAAGGAGTAGGCGGTGCGCCGAAAACATCGGTGAATCCCAGCAAGTATGGTCAAAATATTCGAGGGACCGATG
>JAHDIL010000106.1 GCA_020630835.1 Verrucomicrobiota bacterium | reverse complement strand
ACCCACAGGGTAATCACCGAGGTGCAGGACCGCGGGGCACTACCCGTGGTTATTGGAGGCAGCGGTCTCTACGTCAAGGCTATCACACACGGCATCGGCGACGCGCCGCCTAGTGACCCGGAGCTACGATCGAGTTTGGAAAAACGTAACCTCGAAAGCCTAGTAGACGAGTTGCAAAAGCTGGACCCTGAAGGTGCTCAAGACATAGACCTCAAAAACCGACGCTATGTCAGTCGCAGCTTGGAGATATGCCTACTCACTGGAGAACCCGCCTCGGCGCGCAAAAAGGGCTGGCGGAATGAGGCTCCCAACATTTTGGGGTTTGTCCTGCTGCGAGAAC
This sequence comes from Verrucomicrobiota bacterium, assembly GCA_020630835.1. GTDB lineage: Bacteria > Verrucomicrobiota > Verrucomicrobiia > Verrucomicrobiales > DEV007 > Arctic95D-9. Next base: position 6,094 of record JAHDIL010000106.1, on the reverse strand, counting down.
GAGACGACATCGTCAGCCGCATCAATCAAAGGGTCATAGATATGTTTGCAGCCGGCGCTGTAGAAGAGATCGCGCAACTCCCAGATCAACTCTCCGAAACAGCTGAGAAAGCCATAGGGGTGCGAGAAATACGAGCTCTCTTGGCCGGTGAAATATCACGAGCTGATTGCACAGAACGCATCCAAATAGCGACCCGTAGGTATGCGAAACGCCAGCGCACGTGGTTTAGACGTGAAACGTGTTTCACACCGATCAACTTAACCCAACTTGAGAACGAGGGCGACGCCGTTTCTCAAATCGTAACGTCCTGGTCTTCTCACACGGCGGGAGATCGCTCAGGGTAGTATGGCCTGAGCGGCTTACATGTTGGGGTTATCTAAGTCCAAAATCTCTGGAGACTGATGATCATCCCCCTGCTGGGTAGCAGCCATAGCTCCGACGATACGTTTTGAGAGATGCAGGCATGGTCCATCATGGGGATTTTTAACCAATAACTGCCCCACAACGACTAGCGCCTCTGGATAGCGCCCCTCCTCAAAATGGGTGAGCGCCGTTTCATAGCCAGTGCGGAGAGCAAAAGAGTCAGATTCGGTATCAGAGTTCATCAGCTGAAAGAGCTCCTGCACGGCCTCTATATTGCGTAGACGCACCTTCGACAGTCTTCGGACCGCGAGGTTACCTGGGAGTCTATCGCGAGTAGTCTGAGACATGATGATAATGCATCGTAGCTTTTTCGTGGCCTCCTGGATCCGCGACCCCAGGTTTACCGTCGTGCCGAGCGCTCCGTATTTAAACTTACGATGGGTCCCCACGTTGCCAACCAGAGCCTGGCCGGTATTGATCCCAATCCCAACTTCCGTGGGGGACCCGATCTTTTCTGTCCATCGCTCATTCAGGCTAGGCAGTGCCTGTAGCATGGCGACCGCAGCTTGGAGTGCACGCTCGGCATGATCGTGCTGTTCTTTTGGCGCGCCCCAGAGTGCCATAACCTCATCTCCCGTGTAATCGACCAGAACGCCCCCACTATCGACGATACAATCGGAGAGACGGCCTAAGACATCACTCAGCCAATCAATAGTTTCAGACGGTCCTAAGCGCTCGGAAATCGTCGAAAATCGCCGGATATCACAGAACAGAACGGTGACCTCAGCCTCGCGCGGCTCCATGTTTATCAGGTCGGGCGTGCGCGCCATCTCTCGGGCCAACTGCGGCGAAAAGTGCTGCTGGAATGCCTTTTCACGAAGACGCTTTTTCTCCAGACAGGAGTTGATACGCGCTAGCAAAAGGGCTGGACGAATCGGTCTTGAAAGGAAGTCCTCTGCCCCTCCTTTAATCGCGCGGACGGCATCCTCATCACCAGACCGCCCGGTGACGACAATGATCGGCATGTGGTGCCAACTACCCATGCCCTCAAGCTGCGCGAGCACCTCGAAACCATCCACACCAGGCATTTCGATATCGAGGATCATGGCATCGTAATCCGCCTCGTCCAGTTTTTGAAGGGCTTCCTGCCCATCTGCCGCAAAGGTCAAGTCATAGGTATCCCCTCCTAGCAGACGCGCCAGCAACTCGCGATTTTCAGCCTCATCATCAACAATGAGAATACGGTTGGGCAAGTTGTCCCCATCTCTCGAAAGGCAAGCTTCTTGCACAGCGAAAGTGGCGTCTGACTCCGAACCAGACTCACGCCTTTCCTCCGATCCAACACGCAAAGTTTCAAACTGCTTGAGACACTCCGCCACTTTCATCGAGACAGGCTCTGCATCGACTCCATCAAGGATGGCTACATCAACCGCGCCGAGAATGCGGTTAACGCTATTCCCCAGTGCATGCATTTGCTTCTCTGTTGGGCGCCCCCCACCTGAGAGTATGCCGAGCGCTTTCTCCGCCTCCTTGACCAAAGTCTGTCGCAAGTCTGCGTCGATGCTCTCGAGCGCTAATTCTCGCAGCTCTTGCATCGCGTTGACAAACGGGATCGAGACCTCAGAAACAGTTGCCATTAGAGAATGAGCTTAGTGTTTCATGGCCTATGTGCAATGAAAGAACGAGTTGTCGTATCATACCCAACGAAAAAAGGTCCCTACGCAGAGCGCAGGGACCTTCATGAGACAAAAGATTATCGTAAGATAGGCTAGTAAGTCCGAGTGAAATTCCGGCGTGATCCGTCAGAGTAGATCGACTGATAGGTCACAACGGTAACGTAGCGGTGATAAGGCGTGCCACAGCTTGCCCGGAACACCTGACGGCTACGGCAGCGTCCAATCTCGTAGGTTCTAACCACTCTCGGAGCTTGGTAGTAGCTGCGACCGGAATTACAGTTCCCGCCCGAGTTATTCCAGCCTCTATTCCCGTAGCCATAGCGATTCGAAAAGCCTGAGCTGCCAAAATGACTAGGGCCTCCGCCGATAGAGAAGTGAAACCGAGGTCCGGCTTCGGCTGACTGGTTGGCACTAATGAGGCCAAATGTAGCCACAGCCACAATCGCTGTGAGGGTTGTCTTAATTTTCATGGGGACTCCTTTGTTGAGATGATCGTTGTGGTGAATGAAGAGGTTCATTCACCGCATACCCTATGAGACGCCCTCGCTCTGCGCCTTATGCAGAAAAAAGCGTAGAAACCGGTGGGATAGCGGCAATTAGCAGGAAGGCCTCACTCTCCTATACAGGAGCTCGGTAAGGACCTGCCAAAGAATATAATCCACACACTTGGTGCTAGTCCCCTTACTCATCAGGTAGATCACCGAAGCGGACCTCTCGCTTCATCATCGCCTCGCCATCGAAACAGAACCAGGCCCTAAAGGACTCACCTAGCAGCATCTGCGGATCCTCCCACATTCGGTCATAAGGCACGGCATCGTAGGCAAACCATTCAGGCTTCGCTTCACGAGTCTCTGTAGGAGTCCCTGTGAAATGTTCGCCAGTGAAAACAGTGCAAAAAAGTTTCAGCCCATCTGCAAAGTGAAAATGCAGTTCACCGCGACGCTCAAGGTCTGTTGGAGTTATTTGTAGTTCCTCCTCCACCTCGCGCACGGCGGCCTGTAATGGCGTCTCTCCGTCTTCCAGCTTACCACCAGGGCCGTTCAGCTTCCCTGCACCAAGGCCCGTTTTTTTATGGATCAGAAGCACCTCCCGCCCATCCCTAGTGAGAAAGACCAGGTTCGCCACCATATTGGGCTCCCAGGAAGCATCAAAAACTGCTATCTCAGTATCAGAATAAGCCATTGCACGCGAGCGTAGCACTAAAGCTTAACCGTGCCAAAACAGAATCTACAAGTCTCGCCTGCGACGCCGGATCCAGTCGCGCAGCCCCTCATCGGCACGATTAAGCTCTTCCTTAAGCCAGTCGGCCGAAAAAGCCTGCGCTCCGGCCGCAACCACCATGTCTTGCTCAGCCCGATCATTCGTGGCTACTAGAATTTCATACTGCTCGGCATATTTGATCGCAAGTCGTTCGATCCAATCGTCTGCCGTTCGATCGCCGCTAGTGTAGATCACCTGAATGCTGTTTGCCTCGCGGTAGGTCGTCGTCCCCGCCCCCTGTCCGTCAAAGACGACAACAACGCGCACCCCAGTCTGATCTTGATAGGATTCCAACAGATGGATCAGTTTCTCGCGCGCCTGAGCTTTCTCACGCCTCTGAATGGCCGCCAGATCCGGCCATGCGAACAGGATATTATTGCCATCTACAAGGAGAATGCGTGGAGTTTCCATTCGAGGTTTGGGAGGACTAGCAGCTAAGGAGGCCTCATTATGGGCCGCGCGCTGCAAAGATGCCGAGGAACCCCTAGGGTGACAATAACTAAACGATTGCCAGCGAGAATTCTCTGAACCACTCCTGCCTTTGATACTGATCCATCTGCGAAAGCCCTATTGACGCCAGTTGATTTCCTCTTTTATCGGCGGCACGTCCCCATGATGAAATTCAAAAAAGCCCTACTCACCCTGAGCGCGCTCTGTTCGACCCTAGGTCTCAGCGCGGAAACGCAGAGCTTGCAACTGCCATCGATTTTTGGGGATCATATGGTCCTCCAGCGTGACGCGCCTCTTCCTATTTGGGGTTGGTCTAAGCCAGGTGAGAAAGTGGTTGTCCAATTCGCTGGTCAATCCGCCACGTCTGCGGCAGATACGGCTGGCAAATGGAAACTGAAGCTAGAACCCGTAGCGCTTCAGAATCACTCACTCTCCATGTCTGTCACCACCTCAGGCGGCGAGACCTTGCAGTTCTCGAATATCCTCATGGGGGACGTGTGGCTGTGCTCAGGCCAATCGAATATGGGTTGGCCCATAGGAGCGACCTATGATTCAGATCTCGTGACCATGAGTGCCAACAACCCAAGCCTGCGCCTGATCACCGTGCCAAATGTCGGCACTCAAGAGCTTCAAGAGGATTTCAAAGGCGCATGGGCCATGGCTACCCCTGAAACAGTTAAGCAATTCTCAGCAGTGGCCTACCACTTCGGCAAGCAAGTCACCGAAGTCACCGGTATCCCCATTGGGCTGATCAATAACGCTTGGGGAGGGTCATCCGCTGACGCATGGATCCGACGCGATGTTTACGAAAGCGATCCCGTTTTTGCTGGCGAGTTAGCAAAGTGGCAGGATATCGAAAAAAACTTCAACTTAGACGAGGAAATAGCAAAATGGGAAAAGCGTGTCGCTAAAGCCCGAGCGGAAGGTAAGCCCATCCCCCGCAAACCGAATGACCGTCTCAAAGGCCAGCATCGACCAGGAAACCTCTATGCTGGCAAACTTTACCCCCTTATGCCTTTCGGAATCAAAGGCGCGATCTGGTATCAAGGTGAGTCCAACTCCGGTAGAGCCTATCAGTATCGGCACATGTTTCCAAAGATGATTACCCACTGGCGCAAGGAATGGGGCCAAGGGGACTTCCCCTTTTACTGGGCGCAGCTCGCCGACTTCCGGGAGGAACAAACCAAACAGGACGACAGCACTTGGGCCGAGCTTCGCGAGGCGCAAACGATGACGCTAAAACTCCCTAATACCGGCCAAGCGGTCATTCATGACGTTGGTGAAGGTCGGGACATTCACCCGCGCGACAAAGAGAGTGTTGGCAGAAGGCTCGCCAGGCTTGCCTTGGCTAACGACTACGGTGTCAACATCGTCTCCAAGAGTCCATCGCTGGAAAAACTGGAGAGGGAAAAAGGCTCTCTCAAGCTCATCTTTACGGATGTAGGGAGCAAACTCTACAGCTTTGATTCGCCCGCCATCAAAGGATTCGAAGTGGCAGGAAAAGATCAAGTCTGGCACTCTGCAAAGGCGGAGCTCCTCGACAATCAAAGCGTTAAAGTTAGCTCGGAAAGTGTCGCAGATCCCGTGGCTGCTCGTTATGCATGGGCGGACAATCCTGTCGCGAATCTGGAAAGCTGGGAAGGGCTCCCTGTGACACCGTTCCGGACTGATGATTGGAAACGGTCTACCCAGCCAACCGAGAGCGAGTAAGCACTTTCTTTCGTCCGCCTATGTATATCGCCTTCTCACTCCGAGAAGGCGATCTAGGAGACCCCCGTGCCTGCTTGGTTTCAGCTCCCCTCGCTAAAACTCTTGATCCAGTCAACGTGCCTTTTCTGAATGCCCTGCGCCTCTAACTTTTGGACTCGGTCTCGGTAAAGCTCGGTGACGGCTTCGGACGTCACCTCAAAATAGCGAAATCTATCAAAAGCATCAACCCAGCTACTGGGATCCATAGCTGGGTCACAATCAACTCCAGGATCCACCGCTATAGTCCCTAATGTGCGCAGGACCGGGTTCGTGAAAATTTCGGGCTTTAGTCTACGGACTTCTTCCGCTGCCTCCTTGCGTGTCTTCGCCTCAAGCCGTGATTTGCTCCGATCGCGAAGTTTTTTGCTAAGATAAGCAGCACCGGTTTTCGAAGCCTTAGCCCCTATTGACGGTAACAGTCCATGGGCGGCAATGCTTACGCCCATGATTGGGTTAACGAAGGCGACAACGCCTCCTACAATCACCAATCCGCCGCTTATTCTCGTTGTCTCTCGATCTATCTGGTCTCCCAGCTTTTCAAGTGCATCCGCAAAATCTCCATCGCTCCGACCACGAACCTGATCAGCTCTTTGTAT
>JAHDIL010000105.1 GCA_020630835.1 Verrucomicrobiota bacterium | reverse complement strand
CCGTTGTAAAGGATCTCCAGCGTAGGGGTATTGAAACGCCGCCCTTTACACTCCTCACACTCCACGTAGGTGGTAGGCAGGAAGGTCATCTCTAGCTTGATCTGCCCATTGCCTTTACAGGCCTCACAACGCCCACCTTCCGTATTAAACGAAAATCGAGAGGCCGTATAGCCTCGCGCACGAGCCTCTGGCACTTGCGCATACAGCTTCCGCACTTCATCGAACATCTTAACATACGTTGCGGGAGTGGAGCGACTGGTCTTCCCGATAGGTGACTGGTCTACTTCGTAAACCGTTTCAATATTCCCAATCCCACTTATGCTCTTCCAGGTCTTCGGAGTAGCGGCACCAATGGTCTTTTTCTTTGCCACCTTTTTCGTCGAGGTCTTTTTTCTAGCAGCTCCTTTTGCTTTCGCTAGGGCATCTGACAAGGCTGGTCGAAACACCCCACGCATAAGGCTAGACTTTCCAGAACCGGACAACCCCGTGATAATGGTGAGCCGTCCCACAGGGATGCTCACATCCACATTTTTGAGGTTGTTAGCGTTAGCCCCCTTTATGTTGATCCAACCATCCTTCGTGCGTGGGGCTTTGAGCGGACGCCTTTCACCCTTGAGCGGGTGAACCAATCCCTGAGCGAACGCGCGCAAAGTCGGCGACCGCTCATCAGCAGCAAGCTCTTTTGACGAATCGAATAAATCTTTTGGACCTCCCCGCCACACCACCTCACCGCCAAGCCTGCCCGCACCAGGGCCAAGGTCGATAATTTCATCGGCACGCTCCATTGTTTCATCATCGTGCTCCACAACCACCAATGAATTGCCCCGCGCTTTCAGCGCTTCTAGTGTATCAAGAAGGGCTGCATTGTCCCGAGGGTGCAGTCCAATTGTGGGCTCATCCAAGATGTAAAGCACACCCCGCAAGTTTGACCCCAACTGGGCCGCCAAACGGATCCGCTGGCTCTCCCCACCACTGAGCGTGGTGGCAGATCGATCCAGTTGAAGATACCCCAGTCCCACCTCCTCGAGAAACTTCAAGCGCTGCAGGATCTCCGGGATGATATCGCGAGCGATAATAGCCGCCTCCTTTTTGAACGAAAAGCTGGCGATCGTTTCACGCGCCTGCACTACCGTCTGCTGTGCCACCTCGTGTATTGCCGTTTCACCAATGCGGACATACCGTGCCACTTCGTTCAACCTAGCACCATTACACTCCGGGCATGTTTCTACCTCGTTCGGATCAAGCTTACGTGAGCGCCTGCGCTCCTCCCTGAGCTCTGCATCGAGCTGTGACTCTGCATCGCGGTCATCATTGTTGACAGGGTTTTTCTCAACCACGCCATAGCCCCGACAGGTAGGGCACCAGCCATGCGGTGAGTTGTAGGAAAACAAGCGCGGGTCCAATTCCTCAAATGAACGCCCTGTCGTGGGATCACACATCTCGGTGTTCATCACCTGAATATGATTCCGCGAGTCGAAAAACCGGAGAGTCCTCTTGCCGATCTTCAAAGCCCGCTCCACCAGCTCACGAGTCTCCTCAGGGCTCTGACCATGAGAGACTTCCCCTACAATGACATCGATGAAGTGCTCCTTAAATCTTTCCAGCCGCTGGAAGCCATCGATTGCTTTAATCTGCCCATCAACTAACAACTCGCTAAATCCTTGACGGCCTGCCCAATCGGCTACATCTGTGTGGTATCCCTTTCGCCCTTTAATCAGAGGGGCCATGATGCGAATTTTTCGCCGTTTCTTTGCGGCTTCTGCTCGAATCTTGGTGACGATCTCTGAGACGCTTTGCTTACTCACCGGGTCTCCCGTATCAGGCGAATGCTGCACACCAACCTTGGCATAGAGCAATCGCAAGAAGTGCCAGATCTCGGTCACCGTCGCCACGGTCGACTTTCCGCCACCACGAGAGATACGCTGCTCAATAGCCACGGTCGGAGGCAATCCGGCCACAACGTCAATATCCGGCCGCTCCAACTGCTCAACAAACTGTCGTGCGTATGTCGACATACTATCGAGAAAGCGGCGCTGCCCCTCAGCGAAGAGGATGTCAAAGGCAAGAGTTGATTTCCCCGATCCGCTCAATCCCGTGACCACAACTAGCTTCTCACGAGGAATGGTGACGTTAATATCCTTCAGATTATTCTCGCGAGCACCGAAAAGTTCGATCGCGTTTGATGCGGATTTCCTAGTGACTTGATAGGGCGTATAAACATTCTCAGCCACTAGGGCCTCTTGTGCTTCATCCGTTTCCCCCAACATCTCTGCCAGAAAGGCTCCCGTCCTCGAGACGGGGCAGGAACGCAACTTTTCCGGTGTCCCAGTGAAGACGACCTCTCCCCCTCCGGCCCCAGCCTCCGGACCTAAGTCGATAATATAGTCAGCACTCTTAATAACGTCGAGATTGTGCTCGATCACCCAGACGCTGTCACCTGCCTCGACGAGACGATCAAACATACGGAGCAGCATGGCCGTGTCGTCCTGATGTAATCCAGTCGTTGGCTCATCAAAAATGAAGAGGTGTTTTTCTCCCTCTGAACGAGCTCCTCGAGAAAGAAGGTGGCCCACCAGTTTAATCCGCTGACACTCGCCCCCAGACAAAGTTGTCAAAGGCTGACCGAGGCGGAGGTAACCTAGCCCTACTTCTTCTAACAATTGCAACCCCTTCACGATGCGCTCACCTCGCTTTGAGTCTTCTTCCGAGAACACGGCTATGGCGTCGCTCACTGTCATCTCCAACACCTCGTGTATGGAGCGATCTCGCCACTGGATCTCTAGGGCTTCTTTCGTGTAGCGAGAGCCCTCGCACTCGGGACAGGTCACGAAAATGTCTGATAGAAATTGCATCTCCACCTTCTCAAAACCAATACCCTGGCATCGCTCACATCGACCCTGCCCACTGTTAAAAGAGAAGTAACCCGGAGTCACTCCGCGCGCCTTTCCATCCGGCGCATCAGCAAACAGCTTTCGAATATCATCGAAAAGACCAACATAAACCGCCGGCGTGGAGCGTGGTGTCTTTGCTAACGGCGATTGATCAACCATGATGACATCCACTAGCTGCTCAACGCCCTCTAGGCTGCCACACTCCCCAGGTTCGCTAGCATCCCCTTTCAGAGCCAGGGCCTCGCGCATATTTTCGTAGGCCACCGAATGGATAAGTGTAGACTTCCCTGATCCTGACACCCCGCTAATAACGCACAAAACATCGAGCGGAATCTGAACATCAATTTTCTTGAGATTGTGCTGAGCGGCTCGCCTAATGTCGATCCAGTTCTCAGGCTTACGAAAACTACTGGGAGTGGGAATAGACTTAGATCCGGACAAGTAGGATAGCGTCAAGCTGTCAGGGTGTTTCTTTAGCGCTGCCTTAGCCTTGCGTTCGGTGGCGCATCCTTGGCCAGCATAGCTGACTTCGCCTCCGCATGAACCCCGACCCGGCCCAATATCGATGAGATGGTCGGCAGCACGAATGACCGCATCTTCATGTTCGACCACGACCAGAGTGTTCCCCAGATCGCGCAAGCGTTCCATCACTCCAATCAACTTGTTAACATCCCTGGGGTGCAGCCCAACAGTTGGTTCATCAAGAACAAACAAGGTGTTTGTTAAATTTGCTCCGAGACAGGTGGTAAGATTGACGCGCTCTACCTCACCACCGGAAAGCGTGCGCGTCTCCCGGTCGAGATGGAGATACCCTAAGCCGACTTCACACAGGTAATGAAGGCGGGCCTTCACCTCGCTAAGCAGCATCTTTGTCGTCCGATCTTTTTCTGGCTCAGTTAGCGTGTCAAAAAAATCCTTTAGGCTACTGAGCGACATCTGCCAGAGATCCGGCAATCGTCGACCCGCCAACTGAAAGTATAGCGCCTCAGGCTTGAGGCGGGCGCCCCTACAAGTCGGACAAGTGGTGTAGCTACGAAAACGGCTGAGGAAGACCCGCACATGCATCTTATAGCTGCGACTCTCCTGCCAATGAAAGAATCCCCTGATACCATACCAGAGACCATGTTGCCAGGCTTCATCAGGATCACCCGACTCTCCCTCGATGATCCATTCCTGATCCTCTGGAGTCATCTCGTTGAACGGTGTCACCCGACTCAACCCACGAGCCTTGGCGCAACGCATAAGATCATCCTGACACTCCTGATAGGTATCTCCGTGAAAGGCACGGACCAGACCTTGTGAAATCGAAAGATTTTTGTTAGGTATTGCCTTATTGATATCAAGCCCAATCACCTTACCGAAGCCCTTGCAGTCTGGACAGGCGCCAATGGGACTATTAAAACTAAACAGCCCCGGCGTAGGTGGTTTCAGCACTGTCCCCGTAGCAGGATTCTCCCAATCGCGCGAAAACTCGGCTCTCTCGCCCGATGTAGGTTCTACCACCTGCATGCGCCCCTTTCCCAGGTCTAGGGCGCGCTCCGTCGCCTCCAGGAAGCGGCTTTTGCGAGAGGTTTTAATCCGATCCTGTAGAACCTCAACCACCGCAGGGAGCTTCGCCCGCGTGTAGCTCTCCGGCTCATCGACGCGATAGAGTTCCCCAAAGATCCAAACACGTAGGTAGCCCTGCTGCTGCAGAAAGGAAAAAAAATCGGCAGGCTCAGTGTCGTCAGGAACAGGTATACCAAAGAGCAAAAGCAGGGGAGCATCTGCCCCGAAACGATCCTTCGCTTTGCGGTGGATAGACTCCGGTGAATCCGGGGCGACTTCCTCGCCAGTGACTGGGTCGATTCCTTTCGCCAACCTGGGATAGATGAGCTTCAGATAATCATTGATCTCGGTGATCGTGCCCACCGTCGAGCGCGTTGTTTTAACGGCATTCTGCTGCTCGATAGCAATGGCAGGCGGGATCCCACGAATCGCATCTACCTGCGGCTTATCCATGCGATCAAAGAACTGACGAGTATAGGGAGAAAACGTCTCCACATAGCGACGCTGCCCTTCCGCGTATAGCGTTTGGAAGGCTAAACTCGACTTACCAGACCCACTGGCACCCGAGACAACCGAGAGCTTACCGATAGGGATGTCGAGGTCGATATTTTTCAGATTGTTCTGTCTCACCCCGCGCAGCTGGATGACGGGGTCGGACGAGGAGGCTTTCGAAAACTGGCGAGGCATAGGCCGGAAGGTTACGCACCTTTTCCGACGGCGGCTACGAGGAGTTTTCTCGCGATCCTTTCAAAGGCCAGTTGACATGGCTCGCGGCAGAAAGGACCGTTCGCCCGCTTGGACTTGGCAACCGGCCAACTCCAACCCTTATCTACTTCACTCAATCCCATTTCAAAACATGGCAGTTCTCGTAGGCCGTAAAGCCCCATCGTTTAAAGCAAGCGCCGTCGTCGACGGCCAAATCGTTGAAAACTTCTCTCTCGACCAGTATCAGGGCAGTAAGTATGTGCTTTTCTTCTTTTACCCCAAGGATTTCACTTTCGTCTGCCCGACTGAGCTGCATGCCTTCCAGGACGCTCTGGCGGAGTTCGAATCCCGCGACGTAGCCGTCGTAGGATGTTCCACCGACACCGAGATGTCTCACTGGGGCTGGCTTCAGGTTCCCCGTGACAAAGGTGGTATCGGCGGTGTCAGCTACCCTCTGGTGGCAGATACCAATAAGACTATCGCCGAAGATTACGACGTGCTTGTAGGCGATTACGTGCTCAACGATGAGGACGAGATCGAAGTCGAAGGCGAGCTCATCGCTTACCGTGGTCTTTTCCTTATCGATAAGGACGGCATCGTGCAGCACCAGCTCGTGAACAACCTTCCTCTAGGCCGTTCGATCAAAGAGGCTATCCGTATGGTCGATGCGCTCCAGCACTTCGAAGAGAACGGCGAGGTGTGCCCTATGGATTGGGAAAAAGGTCAGGAGGCTATGGAAGCCACGCACGAGAGCACGGCTTCTTATCTGGCTAAGTAAGCATTACCCTACGAAATCAGATTTTCGGAAAGGCGCTCCCCCGGGAGCGCCTTTTTTTTCGGGCGCAGGATAACTATCGAGGCCCGTCTGGTATGACCAGTTCTTCCCCTGTTTGAGCCGTTATGGGCTAAGGAAGGGATATCATGCCTCGATCACCTCGCACCCCATATAGGGTTGCAGAGCCTCGGGGATGCGCACGGAGCCATCAGCCTGCTGGTAGGTCTCCAAAAACGCCACGACTAGACGTGGCAAGGCAGTGCCACTGCCATTAAGGGTATGGCAAAGCTGGTTTTTCCCGTCAGCATTCTTGTAGCGCAATTTCATGCGTCGAGCTTGGTAGTCGACAAAGTTCGAGCAACTTGAAACCTCTAGATACCCACCGTGACCAGGGGCCCAAACTTCGATATCATAAGTCTTAGAAGAGGAAAAACCGAGATCCCCCGTGCAGAGCTCAATAACTCGATAGTGCAGACCAAGCGCCTGCAAAACCGTTTCAGCCTCAGTCGTCAGCGCCTCTAGTTGGGCGGCGGAGTCTTCCGGCTTCACGATATTAACTAGCTCCACCTTGTCGAACTGGTGC
>JAHDIL010000104.1 GCA_020630835.1 Verrucomicrobiota bacterium | reverse complement strand
CGCCTGCATCACCAACCAATGCGCCAGCGGTATCATGTCTCTAACAGAGTCGGCAGAAGCTATCTGGAACGAGGAAGCCGATCGCATGGGAGCCATCGCTCATGACATGCCGATCGAGCCAGAGATGGTCCACTACTACAGCAAATTAGGTCTCATGTCAGGCGGAGGGCTCCATCCTTTCGATGAGAACCACTCCGGCACCATTTTTGGAGAAGGGGCTGCCGCTTTCTTCGTCGAGCCAAAAGAAAGTGCAGCGCAGCGTGGTCAAGAACCCCTAGGCTACTTCGTCAGCTATGGAGTCGCCTCCGAGGCTAAAGGCATTACAGATCTCCGTGAAGATGGAGATGGTGTCCGCCGTGCCATCGAGAGTGCCCTAAAGAACGGCGCCATCTCTGCCGACGAACTGGCCTTTATCGTCGCGCATGGAAACGGAACCCAACAATCTGATTCCAGCGAAGCAAGAGGTATCCAATCTGCGATCGGAAATTCCCAAATCCCCGTGACAGCCTTCAAAGGAGCCTATGGCCACTTAATCGCTAGCTCCGGGGCTATCGATTGCGCTATGGCGCTCGAAGCACTCCGCCACGAGACCGTGCCAGCCATTGTCGGGCTAAATTCCCCCGCTGCCGAAGCCGCGTCCTTAAACCTCGTCAGTGAGAATCAAAAAACACAAGGTGACTACGCGCTCGTCATCTGCAGAGGATTCGGCGGCACAAATGTGGCCGTCGTTCTGAAACGAGCGTAACCCACCGAAAGATGCGATGTGGTATCGACAGCGCCGAAGTTTCTCGTTTAGAGAAGCTCATCCTGGACCACGACAGAGAAGGCCTACTGCGGTTTTTCTCGGATGAGGAACTGGAGGCAGCCACAACTAGCAAAGGCTTTAGCGCGCAGAAGCTAGCATCACGATTCGCCATAAAAGAAGCCTGTGCCAAGCTCTTCCCGAAAGAGGTCGGTCTTGGAATACTAGAACCAACCGACTTTTCCGTAACAAATGGAGGATACGGTGAACCGAAAGTCCAACTTTCTGAGCGTGCGGAAGTCTCTGCTAACAAACATGCCATTTCAGACATATCAGTCTCCACCACACATACGGATCAGACGGCTACAGCTATCGCTATCGCGCAACCATCGGTCCTACACAGCCCCTGGTATGGAAAGCTCGTCTATCGGCTTCTGCCACTGAGAAAAGCTGTTGTAACTCAGAACCTGACTCGCGTGTTTGGTGACAGCCTAACCTCACCTCAGCGTCAAACTATCGCAGAGCGTTTTTATGCTCACTTTGTGCTCTCCTTCTTAGAATTGTTCACCTTTCGCCTAAAAGGCAAAGAGAAGCTCCGAAAAATGATCAGAATAGAGGGAGGCGATCATCTTGAGCGTGCGTTAGAAAAAAAACGAGGCGTTCTTATCCTAACAGGACACTTCGGAAACTGGGAAGTGGCTACGGCAGCGGGTCTCACCGACCACCCTCAATTTCGCAATCGCTTTCATTTCATTCGTAAACCGCTCAAACCCGAATGGTTCAACCGCTGGATACGCTCACGCTTTAGCAAAAGTGGTTTCGGCACACTCGAAAAGCGGGACTCCCTCGATGAGATACTCGACCTGTTAGAGGCCAACAATATCATTGTTAATGTCTACGACCAATTCGCTATCAAGTCTCACGGCGTTCCCTCTGAGTTTTTTGGTCATCCAGCTCACAGCTTTAAAAGTGTTCCGGCATTGGCCCAGTTCTCCCGAGCCCCTGTCATTCCAGCCTCCAGCTGGCGAGAACCCGATGGCACCCATGTCCTTTCCTTTGAGTCCGAACTAGAATTGGACACCGAGGGAAAAACGCGCGATCTGATCATCAAAAACTCTAAGCTTTGCAACCAAGCGTTAGAGCGTATCATCCTGCGTCATCCTGAACAATGGATATGGATGCACAAACGCTGGAAGCCAGTTTAGGGTCTCTGCCATCTCTCAAACAGAATGAATACAAAAATGAAGGTTATCCGTCTTTTCAGACTACTCTTTATTCTATCCACATTTACCCTCGTCAGCTGTGAAACGACTTCGAAACAGTCGGGGGAACCCAAACGACAGAACTTTGACAGTAGCATCCCCCGTGCCGTAACCATAGAAAAACCCCACAGATCGCAAGTGATTAAAAATCAGAGCTTTCCCAAGATTACCTATACAGCCCCTGCGGGGAATTACGTCCTCGATGAAATTACGTCTTCTAAGAACTCCGTTTTTTACAAAGCTGAAGGACGTTTTCAAGTGCTTTACGAAACAGGCCTAGAGACAACCACTGCCACGACAACCGGGTGGCTAGTCATCCCCAAAAAACGAATCAGTAGCGGATCGATAGATACGAAATATTCTCTATTCAAGCTTCGCCATACACCTACCACCCTAGAGTTGGCCAAAAACAGCCGGGCAAATAAAAAAGCCTACGGGTCAAACACTCAGCAGTTCTATACTAACTCGAATGGCACAAGTGCCTACGTCGGCAGCGCCATTTTCACCCCCGAACACCAATACGGCCCTGGACAAAGCCTAAAGTTCATCGAATACAATCCGAACCGAACGGTCTATGCAAACTATGGCGCCGTCTCATCCGTCCCAAATCCTAATAAGCTAATACTTTCCATCCCATAAACTATGAAAAACATAATTCTATCGACCCTCCTCGCCGGCTGCCTCTTCGCTCTGGGCTGCTCGACGGCGAAAAAATCCCCCCCTTTACCAAAAGTCGGCTTTGTCGATGGCAAATACTACCTAAGTGAATCAGAAAAAGCGATGACCCCCGATCAGCTTCGCGCGGCTATCGAAGCAGATGCGACCGTCGCTGCTGAGCTGCGCGCACAAGAGACGGCTCGAGCCGTAGGCCGCACGGCAGCAGCTGTTGCTGTCGGTTTGGCTTTTGGCCAGGTCCACGTAGGATCTCCTGTGCAGGACCGTCCGGCAGCCCGTGCTAAAATCAAAATGCAAGCCTACAGCGATCGTCTTGTTGAGCTGGGTGAGCCGGCTGTCGACCCAGAGACTGTCATGGCTGCCGCCATTAGCGCAAGAAAGCAGAAAAAGACCGCTTCAGAAAGCTAAGCTTCTCTCATCCACAAGTGGATCCCTCCAACATAGCTGCGCGTTGGACATCAGAGGCCGACTCCCTACTCGTGACTTCGGGCGCCGGGATGGGAGTTGACTCCGGTCTCCCTGATTTTCGAGGGAATGGAGGATTCTGGAAAGCCTACCCGCCGCTGCGGCAAGCAGGGATCACTTTCCCTGAAATGGCTAATCCGCAGCAGTTCCGCTCGAATCCCGAGCGAGCCTGGGGCTTCTATGGACATCGACTGGCGCTGTATCAGTCCACAAGACCTCACAGAGGTTTTGATACTCTGAAAACAATCGGAGAAAGCTGCCCTGATGGCTACTTTTCAGTCACTAGCAATGTAGATGGTCACTTTCAATCGGCCGGGTGGGGTGATGATCTCATTTGGGAGATACACGGCAGTATTCATCGTCTTCAGTGCACCCGCCGCGCGTGCGAGCAGGAGACATGGGAGATGCAGGAGGATGAGCTAGGCCTCCGTATTGATGAAAACACCGTCGAAGCCAAAGGCGAGCTCCCCATTTGCCCCTGCTGCGGTGCTATCGCCCGACCGAATATTCTCATGTTCGGAGATCCTAACTACGACCCCACAATTAGCGATCAGCAAGAGGCCCGATTCACCCAATGGTTGAGCGATGTCAGCGAAGGGAAGCTCCTCATCATCGAACTGGGCGCCGGACTCGCTGTCCCATCCATTCGCCATCTCTCAGAGCAACTCCTCAATGAGGTTCCTACCTCCAGGCTCATTCGTATCAATCCACAGGATCCTCAAGTGCCTACTGACAAGATGAGGAATGGGCGAGCACTCGCTCTCCCTCTAGGAGCACTAGAAGCTATCGACAGTATCCGAAAAATATGAAGAAAGTTGCACTCATCGCCGAACAAGACGGCAAGGATGAGTCGTTTTTCTCCACGCTACACCCCAAGACGGCAAAATGGTTTCGTTCCACCTTCGCCAAACCCACTCAGGCTCAAGCCCTGTGTGTGCCGAATATTGTCGAAGGCAGATCCGTGCTGCTTTCGTCACCCACGGGATCTGGAAAAACCCTATCGGGTTTCCTCGGTATCCTCGACCGCTTTGTCCGGATGAAAGAGTCGGACAAAAAACTGCCCGCCGGCATTTTCTGCATCTACCTATCCCCCTTACGAGCCCTCAGCTACGACATCGAGAAAAACCTGCAGCCGCTCATCGAAGGTCTCGGGCTAGCCGATGACGTTCGCATTGGACTGCGCACCGGCGACACTTCATCGGCCGATCGGCAGAAACTACGTCAACGGCCTCCACACATACTACTCACAACACCCGAAAGCCTCGCCATCATGCTCCCCCAAAAGGGTTTCGCCGAGGCCTTTGCCCGATGCCGCTACCTCATCGTTGATGAACTGCATGCCTTCGCAGAAAACAAGCGCGGCGTTCATCTATCCGTATCGATGGAACGACTCGAGGACGCTATCCGTCATAGCACCAGAGGATCCGACGCCCTAGTGAGGATTGGGCTCTCAGCCACTGTTGCCCCCCTAGATCGCATCAGCGCTTTTCTTACTGGCTCTGGACCAGATGCTGCCATCTGTCAGGCACAGGGTAAAAAACGCAGTCTGATTGAGGTGATGACTCCACTGCGCAAGCATGCCTACCCGCCGGCGGGCTATACTGCTAGTCGAATGATGTCAGATCTTGCGAACCTGGTAGCCCGCAAAAAATCGACACTTGTTTTCACCAACACAAGATCTGGCGCGGAGCGCATTACGCACCAGCTCAAACAATCTCTTCCAGATATTGCCGATGCAATCGAATGCCATCACAGCTCCCTCGATCGAGACCTGAGGAAAGAAGTCGAGGATAATCTAAAACTTGGAAAAGTTCGCGCAGTCATCTGCTCCACCAGTCTAGAGCTCGGACTCGACATCGGTCATATCGACACCGTTGTTCTCATCAGCACACCCAAAGGCGTCTCTCGTGCCCTACAGCGGATCGGCCGCTCTGGACATAGCATCCATGAAACGAGTCATGGCATCCTCGTCGCCACCAATATAAACGATCTCATTGAGTGCGCGGTCTGCGCCCAGCTCACCCACGAACGAAAGCTGGACCCTATCAAGATACTCACCGGCGCTCAGGATGTCATGATCCAGCACATTCTAGGAATGGCCATGAGCGAACAAGGGACCACCATCGAAGAGAGCTTCGCTCTTATCAAGCGCGCCTACCCTTTTCGCGACATTACGAAAGCAGAAATCACCCGCCTTTTCCAATATCTTCAGGGAGGGGGCACCTCTCTTGAAAAACAATACAAAGATACCTTTGGAAAAATCAAGAAGGTCGATGAGCGCTATCACCTAGTTTCGAAAGCCGCAGAACGACAGTATTTATCTAACGTTGGCACAATACACTCTGAAGGCATGGTTACCGTCAAACTTAACCAGCGCCGTATCGGAGCCGTCGAAGAGAGGTTCCTCAAGGGGCTCAACCCCAATGACATCTTCGTTCTCGGCGGACGAACCGTTAAATTAGAAAAGTCGAGTGCCCACGAAGTCATCGTGAAGAACGCCAAAGGCCGCATGCCGACCGTCCCCAGCTGGAACGCTAACAAGATCCCCTTGGCCTCCGGTATTGCTGGCGAAGTTACGCGGCTAAGAACAGTTCTGAACAATCAACTTGAGGATGATACGCGGGACCAAGAAGACCACATCGGCTGGCTCATCGAGGAATATAACATCTCGCACACAAACGCCCTAGCCATCCTCGATCATTTCGAAAACCAGCGCAGTATCTCCCTCATTCCGACAGAAACTCGTTTTCTCATCGAGCGCTACGAGGACGAAAAGCGTGATCCCGAGCGCGTGCACTTTTTCTTTCATTCACTCATTGGTCGCAGCGCCAACGATGCCCTCTCTCGCATCATTACTCACCGCCTTTCAGAAGCTGTGGGAGGAAATGCACAAATCACCATCGACGACTACGGGTTTCTCCTGACCCTCCGTCATTCCCAAGACCTCGAGTTAGAGGCCTGGCGAGAGCTTTTTCATACTAAAAACGCGAACGAGTCTCTTCACGCTGCCCTACATAACAGTCAGCTCGTAAAATGGCAGTTCGGCGGCGTCGCTCAAACCGGCCTGATGATCCCAAGACAACTTCCTGGGAAAGCACGCACTCTGCGACAAATCCGCTGGAATTCCGATATCCTGTTCAATGTCCTTCGCGACCACGAGCCGGACCACCCTCTCTACCTTCAAGCCATTCACGAGGCCAAACACACCTTTCTCGACCAAAACCGGGCCGTAGCATTTCTAGCACAGTGCCAGGATATGGAGTGGGTTCTCGAGCAAGTGCCGGCTGTATCGCCTTTTGCTTTTGGATTGTATGCTAGCCGTATCAAAGAAAACCTAATGCTTGAATCACCCGAAGAGGCCATTGAAAGGCTATTTCAGGAAATGCAGGAAAGGTTATG
>JAHDIL010000103.1 GCA_020630835.1 Verrucomicrobiota bacterium | reverse complement strand
CAAGAATTTGCAAGATCCCGACAAGATAGGCATTCAGTTGAATGAACAGGGCTGCCAATCCTAAAAAAGACAGAATCATGGAAAAGGCAGAAGTTACGGGGTTCTTGTAAACAACAACACCGATTCCGCCAATAAGCGCCAGGGCAGCGAAGATGAAAAAGAGAAACGTCATGCGGAGAGAGGTAAAGCGGCTTGCTAAGTCTTGTGCGGAGAACTACTTATGGTAGTTCCACTTATTCACAAGGCCGGTGCGAACGCCACCGATTTCGTAGAGGCGCCCCTTATCGTGAACCATTTCTTCACGACTTGTCCCAGTGATCGCATAGTCTTTACGCAGAAAGATAGCTTGCTCAGGGCAGACCTCCTCACACATGCCGCAATAAATGCAGCGCACCATATCGATGTCGAACTTCTTTGGTCGCTTTTCGACCTTGGCCCACTTGTCATCAGAGGGTATTTCCTCTGGCCGAATAGCGATGGCACGTGGGGGGCAGATAAACTCGCAGAGTTGGCAAGCAACGCAGCGCTCGCGTCCTTGCTCATCAGTCACAAGGGCAGGGGCACCCCGGTAATGCTCGGGCAGGTGCGCATCCCATTTCTCTTCGGGATACTGCATAGTGACTTTCTTTTTCTTAGAAACTATCTGGAAAAAATGACCAAGAGTCACACGCATTCCCGACACGATAGCTGGAATGTAGAGGTGCTCCCACCATTTAAGTTTTGGACGTTTGACGACAATGGCCATGAGGAAAGACGGGCTTAAGGTTACGGGTTGAGATTGGGCAATCGGTCCACAAAGAGATTTTTACTCCACAAGCCAAATGATCAGAGCTGTGAGGATGACGTTAACGAGGGCGATTTCAAAGAAAAAGACCCAACCGAGACGCATGAGCTGGTCATAGCGAAAACGAGGCAAAGTCCAGCGGATGACGATGAAAAAGAGGATGAAGCCGATGACTTTAACAAAGAAACTAGCGATGTGGATAGCCCCGGTCAGGAAGCCAACTTCCCCATGCAAGGAATCGGGAGTAAGCCAACCAAAGGGAAGGCTCCAGCCCCCGAAGAAGAGAGTAACAGCCAACCCTGAGCCAATGATCATGGCTGCGTATTCCCCGAGGAAGAAGAGCGCGAATTTCATCGAACTGTATTCCGTGTGATACCCGGCAACCAACTCAGTCTCACACTCTGGTAGATCGAACGGTAAGCGGTTCGTCTCGGCAAACATCGACGTCACGAAGATGACGAAGGATATAGCCACCGGGATAAAGAGGAGGGCTCCTTTAAGGGACCAGCCTTCTCCCCACAGTGGCAACATAGCCCAACCGTTCACGGCTTGCTCGTAAACGATCTTGCTGAGGTTGAGTTCACCGTAGATCATGAGAAGTGGCACGATGGATAGCCCAAGACAGATTTCGTAGGAAATCATTTGGCTGGTGGAGCGCACGCCGCCGAGGAACGGATACTTCGAGTTAGAAGCCCAGCCTGCCAGAACGATCCCATAGACGGTCAAGGAGGCGATGGCGAAGACAAATAGCGGACCAACGTTGAGATCAGCGATGACCATTTTCTCGCCGAAAAGGGTGCTTCCAAAAGGAAGCACTGCGCACGTCAGGAGCGCGGGGACCATGGTTAGCGCAGGCGCAATCCAGTAGAAACCTTTGCGCACGTGGTTAGGCGTAAAATCCTCTTTCAGCAGGAATTTGATCCCGTCTGCCAAGGGTTGCAGGAGTCCAAAGGGGCCTACACGGTTCGGACCGACGCGGTCCTGGATAGCTGCACTGACGCGGCGCTCAGCCCAGACGGTGAGGGCAACAAGTGGCAGGGTGACGAGGAATACGAAAACAACGATTTTCGTGAGAGAAGCGAGCAGGAATTGCCAGTCCATGGGAGAAAGGTATCGAAAGTCTTTGGTAAGATTTAGCGGTTTGGATAGCAGCGTGGAGAATTTAACCAACGATAAGCCCCTGCGCTACGCGCTCTTTTTCACGCTCGAGTAGAGGAAGAGTTTCATCTGTTTCGACGAGGGGGATCCCGAGATCGCCAATGTCCTGAAACTTCACGCCGGCAAACACAGGAATCGTCTCTGCCAGTTGGTTGAAGATTTCCGTGTGAGAGTGGATACCATTTCCACCGCCCAAGGCCTGTTGCAGGTTGCGAATGACCTCCCAGGGCTCCTCGGTGGTGCCAGGACCATCCGTCACCTTGTTAAGGCGCTGGAGACGCCCCTGAATGTTTAGCATCGTGCCGGACTTCTCTGCCCAGCAGCCGCCCGGGAGGACGACGTCTGAGCGCTCAGCAGTTGGATTCGCGCAAGGATAGGAGCTGATGAGCACGTCCAGTCCAGCAAGGTCATCGTCAGTGAAACCGGCGTCAGTGATGAGATCCTCCTGGAGGGTGATCAAAGCATGGATTTGCCCCTGCTTGATGTCGTCTTTGATCGATTCCAGTTGTGATCCGGGATCATCCAGTCCGAGGACAGTCTTCACACCCAGCGTGTTGGGGTTCCGGTCTTCGGAGATGAGGTAGCCATCCGCCTCGCCAGTGCGGGGGACGGTTTCGACAATCTTTGCCTTCAGGTGTTTCGCCAGACGCTTGACCATGAAGAGCTCCTCATTGGTCATACGGGCGGATGCGATAATGGCGATTTCATGGCCCTTATACTTACTGAGTTTGGCTGCAGCAATCGCGTAGGCATTCTCGTTGGTGACGACCTGGTGGTTGCCGTTTTCATCCTTCGCAAGAGCTGATGTCAGTCTGGTTTCCTCGTCATTGATCCAGTGAAAGCTGAGACGGTGAGAGTCCGGCATCCAATCCGAGTTGACGGAATTGTTCTGGCGGGGCTTAATGCGGAAGATTTCACCCTGACGAGCATACACGGTGATGTTTGCGCCGGTGCCACAGTTGGTGTCGATCGTGTTGATTTCCTTCATGAACCAAACACGCATCTGGAAGCGGAAATCGTTACTAGTAAGCGCCCCAACAGGACAGAGATCCGCGGTGTTGAGCGAGTAGTTCGAGTCGAGCTCGCGACCTGGATAAACGGCGAGAGTGGTGTGGCTGCCTCGGTCCGTAAAGCCGAGCACAGGATCA
This sequence comes from Verrucomicrobiota bacterium, assembly GCA_020630835.1. GTDB lineage: Bacteria > Verrucomicrobiota > Verrucomicrobiia > Verrucomicrobiales > DEV007 > Arctic95D-9. The sequence goes on along the minus strand of JAHDIL010000103.1, from coordinate 3,461 downwards.
TCTGCCACCTCGTCCATGAAACGGATACAGCGGCTACACATAATGCAGCGCTCATCATCTAGACGGATGCGCGGACCTACGTCCACGTTCTTTGGCTTTTTCACCTTTTGCTCGCGGAAGCGTCCTTCGCCCTTACCGTGCTCGACGCTGTATTCCTGCAGGTGACATTCTCCAGCTTGGTCGCAGATGGGGCAGTCGAGCGGGTGGTTAGCTAGCATCAGCTCCATGACACCCTCGCGCACATTTTCTGTCAGCTCCCCCTGCGTGCGGATCCCCATGTTCGGCGCTACGGTGTTAGCACACGCGATAACGGGGCGGGGCATCCATGAGATAGGCACATGTCCATCTTCATCGGGCTGCGCGGGCTCAGCTCCCGGGGCTGGGCGCGGCGGCATACCCATTTGCACGAGACACATGCGGCAATTGCCCGGAGACGTGAGCTTAGGGTGATAGCAATAGTGAGGGACCTCTGCGCCAACCTCCCGGCAGGCTTCGATCATGCGGGTGCCTTTGGGGAACTGATGCCACTCACCGTTGATCTGGACGTCGACTAAATCTGACATGGCTTTGAGGGATGCGAAATATGCGGTTAGCGTAAGGTTTGGGGAAAATTAGAGTAGGCCAGCCGCAGCCAGCTCCTTTTCGGCGTTCACCGGAGTGTTCTCCAATTCAGGTTTCGTGTCGGCGATCAGCTCGTCCTTGAACTTTTCAACAAAACTCTCAGTAGGCCATGAGGAGGCCTCGCCGAAAGCGCAGATGGTCTGGCCATCGATGTTGCGCGCAACAGCATCGAGTGTTTCAATGTCAGAGGGCGCAGCTTTGTCAGCAACGAGACGATCGGTGATTTTTTTCATCCACAGAGACCCTTCGCGGCAAGGCGTGCATTGCCCGCAGGACTCATGGGCGTAGAAGTTGTTGATATTGTTGAGCACCCAGCTGATGGAGCGTGAATCATCGATGACGATGACACCACCAGATCCAGCCATAGATCCACAGGCTGCTAGTGTGTCGAAGTCCATAGGGATGTCCCAGATGCTGATCTCCTTGCAGTCGTCTCCCTTGCCAACCTTGAAGGTCTCATCTGCTCGCAGCACTTTGGCGCTGGAGCCACCTGGAATCACCGCCTTGAGGGAACGTCCGTCTTTCAGTCCCCCACACATATCGTTAATTAGCTCGCCCATGGTGACTTTGCCCACCTCTACCTCAAAGTAGCCAGGCTTTTTCACATCACCGCTTACGCAGAGGATGCGAGTTCCGGTGTTGTTCGGTGTCCCAACCTTGGACCACTCCTCGCCACCCATTTCAAGGATGTGGCGCACGTGGCAAAGTGTCTCTACGTTGTTGACGATGGTGGGGCAGAGATAGAGCCCCATGGCGGCTGGAAAGTAAGGCGGCTTAATGCGAGGGTAGGGGCGCTTGCCCTCCAGGGACTCGATGAGACCGGTTTCCTCTCCGCAAATGTAAGCACCTGCCCCGCGGTGCACGTAGATCTCCAGCTCGAAGTCGGTGCCGAGAATGTTCTTTCCCAGGTAGCCTTTCTCACGGGCCTCGGTGATGGCCTTCTCCAAAATCTCAGCACCTTGTGGGAATTCCTCGCGGATGTAGATGTAGGCGAGCTTAGCACCCACCGCGAAAGCAGCGATAGCCATACCCTCGATCAGCTGATGGGGATCCTGATGAATGATGTAGCGGTCTTTAAATGTTCCTGGCTCAGACTCATCCGCATTGCAAATCAGGTAGACGGGTTTTGTATTGTTAGGAGGCAGAAAGCTCCACTTCAGACCCGCGGGGAAACCAGCACCACCGCGTCCGCGCAGTCCGGCAGATTTTACTTCATTCGTAACGGCGCCTGGCTCCATGGCCACAGCGCGCTTGAGCTGATCATACCCTCCTTCGCCTTCATAGGTGTCGATCGACTGATCCCAGCCTTCGCGATCAACATTTTTGAAAATAATGCGACGCTCGTTAGGATGCGGTTCCTTACCTGATTTGTAGGTGATAGCGCTCATAGTGGGTAGCGGATAGGTTCGATGATTAGGGTGGTTCTGGGGCGCGGTTAGGAAGATGGGATCAGGAGTATTTGGCAAGGAGAGCGTCGACGTCGTCCACGCTTTCATAAAAGTCATCCTCGACCATGCAGACAGGACCCGTGCCGCAGCTAGCGAGACACTCGGCAAACTCGATGCTGTAGGTGCCATCAGCGCTGACCGCGATCGGGTTGTGATGGTCTACGCCGGAGCGGTCAATGCCTGTTTTTTCGCATAGGCTATCCATTAGCTCGTAGCTGCCAGCCATCGCGCAGCTTAGCGTCCGGCACACACGGATGTGATATTTTCCCGGAGCGCTCTGGCGAAAGCCAGGATAGAAAGAGACGACCTCAAGGACCTTGATTGGTTCTAATTCCAACTTGGCTGCGGCCCACTCGATTACCTCCTCGTTTACGAAGCGGAAGTGATGCTGGAGCAGATGCAAAACAGGGAGGACAGCGGAGCGCTTACTCACGGGGTAGTGAGTGATGCGCTCATCGATTTGTTTTTCGAGATCAGCTGGAACTTCGAGAGACATAGCTTGTTCGGATGGAGAAAATAGATGGTGGGTCGGGCGGAGATCCAGAGTTAGCGGTCGCACTCACCCATGACGAAATCGAGACTACCCAAGACTGCCACGGTGTCGCTCATTAGATGGCCGGGGAGCAGATCCGGCAAGATGCTAAGATTTACGAATGAGGGAGCGCGGATTTTTAGGCGATAGGGCACGCCGCCACCTTTTGAGTGGATGTAAAAGCCCAGCTCGCCTTTAGGGTTCTCTGCGCCGAAATAGACTTCGCCAGGAGGCGCATCAATGCCCTCGGTGATCAGGATGAAGTGGTGGATCAGTTCTTCCATGCTCATGAGCACGGATTCTTTATTGGGGACGCGCTGCTTGGCGTCAGCAATGTTAATCGGGCCGTCTGGCAGCGTCTTTAGCACTTGGCGGATGATCTTGACGCTTTGACGCATTTCTTCACCACGCACCAGGTAGCGGTCATAGCAATCTCCATGCTCACCGATGGGGATATCGAAGTCATACTGCTCGTAGCCTAGATAAGGGCTGGCCTTGCGCAAATCATGAGCGACGCCTGAGCCGCGAAGGTTGGGGCCGCTGAGACCGTAGGCGATGGCCTTCTCCTTGCTAATGACCCCGATGTCACGGGTCCGGTCGAGGAAAATCTTGTTGCGCATGAGCAGCGTGTCGATCTCATCGAGGGCGGGGAGAAAGTCATCGCAGAATTTGCTCAGTTGGTCGGTGAAACCCTCGGGAAGGTCGCGGATCTGGCCACCGACACGAGTGTAGCTTGTGGTGAAGCGAGCACCCGTAAGCAATTCGCAGAGATTGTAGATTTCCTCGCGCTGGGTAAATGTGTAGAGGAAAACGGTCATCGCTCCCACGTCCATAGCGTAGGCACCCAGACCGAGGAGGTG
>JAHDIL010000102.1 GCA_020630835.1 Verrucomicrobiota bacterium | reverse complement strand
GACTACCTCGAGTTCCTCAGGAGGTTTCGGCAGCCGTCTAGTCCCGCCGCCACTCACTCTCCGGTCCATGAGGAGATGGTTCTTCAGATTGTAAAAGGCAACGGTGATCGTGGGTGCGTCAGCCGCTTCAGTGATATTCAGACATAAAAAAGCTGCTGCCATGATACTGGCAACAGCTCTTCTAAAAAAGTGATCAGAGATTGTCAATTTGCCCAAATCTCTGATGATGAGAAAAAAGCCTAGGCTTTCTCTTCGGTTTGGGCTGGCTGGCTGGGGCTTGGCTTCGTCTCATCCCAATCGCGCTCGGCCTGCACCTCTCCTTCATGGATTTCGCGTTCGAATTCCTTCTTCGCTTTCTTAAACTCGCCCATGCCTTTTCCTACGCCGCGGGCCAGGTCAGGGATTTTCTTTGCTCCGAAGAGGAGGAGAATGATGAGGAAGATTACGATCATCTCCTGCATGCCAAGGGCTCCGATTGCCAGTATTTCCATCATGCCATTAAGCTAACGTGGTGGATTAGGCTGCGCAAACACAAAGTTACATTCTGACTTACCGCAAAGAAGCTCAGAAAAATGGGCGAAACATTTGCTCCGAAGTCAGCGTAACGACTAGGAAACCCGTGGAAAAATTCCGTGCCACGGGGCAAGGTGTGATTTTTCACATAGGAAACGACGACGAAAATGACTAATCCTACACAAGCGCCCAGCACAAGCCAACCAGCTCCACAGGGATTGGACACCTCACCGTTTGAGTTTCTCCGCCCAGATCTCGATCAAGTCGAGGAGCTTATCCGGGCACAAGCCACTGATTTTGATCCCGCTGTTGAGCCATACATCACCTATATCCTCAACACCTCTGGTAAGCGCATCCGCCCGGCTTTGACCTTCCTTGCCGGAGGGGCGACTGGGCAGATTGGTCCAGATCACCACAAGCTCGCGGTCATCCTCGAGCTTATTCACGTCGCTACTCTCGTCCATGATGACATCATCGATGGCGCTGAAATTCGGCGACAGGCACCCACTGCCAATGCAAAATGGGGAGATGCCCTCAGCGTTCTTCTTGGAGACTGCTTATTTGCTCATGCTCTCATGTTGAGCAGCGAGTTTGATGAAGCGGTCCTCAGCCGAAAAGTTGCTATGGCGGCCAATCGCGTCTGCTCTGGTGAAATCATCCAGACCCAACGGCGCTTCGATATGCAGCTTACTAAGGAGGATTACTACGACATTATTGCCAAGAAAACGGCTGAGCTCTTCGGCGCTGCCATGGAGTTGGGAGCTCAACTCAATGGGCAGCCGGAGGAGGTTTTCAGCGCTTTGCGCGACTTTGGAATGAAGCTGGGAACGGCTTACCAAATATATGATGATTGCATCGATCTCGTCGGCGAAGAGTCAGAATACGGGAAGACTCTCAGGACTGACCTCAATCGAGGGAAGTTGACGCTGCCAATCCTTAATTTACTAGAAGCGGCGACAGAGCAACAGCGTGTGAAGCTCCATCGACTACTCATTCAGAAGGAGCCTATCGATATCGGAGCTCTGGCCAATCTTGCTGATTATGAGGGAGCCATCGAATCCGCCATTGAGACGGGCTTGCAGATGGTTGAAGAGGCTGAGGATTGCCTGAGTGTTCTCCCGGAATCTGATCACAAAGACGCACTCATTGGCATCGGCGCTTTTCTCGTGAACTTGTTCGGCAAGTGTCGAGCTTGAGTAGTATGCTAGATCATTACAAAATTGCCGTAAATTTCTCATTGGCTCAAATTTCGGTTTGTGGGTAGTTTTCCTCTATGACTGAAAATCCAGCTGATGACTCTCGTTACACTCTCGACGAATTTCTCAAATCCTCCGCTGAGGTAAACCGAGGGCAAGGGCTCTTTGAGTTAGAAACGGAGCGCCTCCTCGAACTCAACCTTGACGGTCAGGCTTGGATCAAGATGGGTGCCATGGTCGCCTATCGCGGGGATGTGAAATTTACCCGTGAGGGTGTGCTTGATCGCGGTGTCGGTAACTTGCTTAAAAAAGCCGTAACCGGAGAAGGCGCGGCTCTCACTAAAGCAGAGGGAAGTGGGAAAGTTTATGTTGCAGATAAAGGGAAAAAAATCTCGATCATCCAGCTGCAGGGAGAGGAGATTGTGGTTAATGGGAGCGACTTGCTCGCGTGTGACGCAACGATCAATTACGACATTTCTTTAATGAAAAAAATGGGTGCCATGCTCGCTGGTGGCCTATTCAACGTTCGACTTCAGGGGCAAGGCTTGATCGCTATTACCTCTCATTATGATCCGCTTGTGCTCTCTGTAACCGCTGGCCAACCTGTCTACACAGATCCTTCGGCAACAGTCGCCTGGTCTGGTAGCCTCAATCCAGAGTTCAAAACTGACGTGTCTCTGAAGACCTTTCTTGGGCGAGGAAGCGGCGAGTCCATCCAAATGGCTTTCCAAGGCGATGGCTTTGTCGTCGTGCAACCCTACGAAGAAACCATTATAAATACGCAGCAGGCGACCGGATGACGGGCCTGCTGTGGAGCTAGTCTTGCTCTAATTGGCCAACATGATGCTTCCTATAATCACTGGGCAATCGATCACAGGAAGCACCGAAACCTTGGGTTTTCCGACTAGAAAACAAGCCATAGAGCTATACGAGGCTGCGTAAATTGCCGCGCATAAAAGAGCCGATGTGATAGGGGTTTGTGCTAGGCGAGAATGTCCTTCAATACATGCCCATGCACATCAGTGAGCCGGAAACGGCGCCCTTGGTGGAAGAATGTCTGTTTCTCGTGGTTGACGCCTGCCAGATGCAGAATTGTTGCCTGCAGATCGTGCACAGAGACAGGGTTTTCGGTTACGTTGTAGCAGAAATCATCAGTCTGGCCATAGCTCATGCCTGGTTTGACACCTGCGCCTGCCATCCACATTGTAAAGCAGCGTGGATGGTGATCTCGCCCGTAGCTAGTATCTGTGAGTCGCCCTTGACTGTAGATAGTCCGGCCAAATTCTCCACCCCATATGACGAGCGTATCATCCAGTAAACCTCGCTCCTCAAGATCCGCCAGGAGTCCCGCAGTGCCTTTGTCGGTTTCTTGGCAGCGGACGCCATGTTGCTCAGGAAGGTTTGAGTGTTGGTCCCATCCTGTGTGATAGAGCTGGATAAAGCGCACATCGCGCTCAGCAAGACGGCGCGCGAGGAGGCAGTTTGCTGCGTAAGTGCCTGGCTTTCGAGCATCCTCTCCGTAGCGTTCGAAAGTTGATTCAGGTTCATCTGACAGATCCGTGACATCAGGGACTGACATTTGCATCCGGTAGGCCATTTCGTATTGGGAAATGCGGGTGTTAACTTCCGCATTCCCCGTCTTGTCAAAGTGCAACTGGTTGAGTCTGCTCAAGCCGTCTAGTATGCCGCGTGAACGATCTCGCGATGCCCCTGACGGGTCTTGAAGGTATAAGACTGCGTCGCCCGACGATCTAAGCCTCACGCCTTGATGTGAAGTCGGTAGGAATCCGCTCCCCCACAGCCTTGAATATATCGGTTGGGATTGATGGTAATCTCCATTTGAAACAAGAACGATAAAGCCGGGTAGGTTTTCATTCTCTGAACCGATGCCATAGCTCATCCATGAGCCCATTGAGGGGCGGCCTGGCTGCTCGTGGCCGGTTTGGAGGAATGTGATGCCAGGATCATGATTAATGGCATTGGTATAGACCGACTTTATAAAACAAATTTTGTCAGCTTGCTTGGCAAGGTTCGGCATCAACTCTGAGACCCAGGCCCCGCTCTGGCCGTGCTGTTTGAATTCAAAGATCGAACTCGCTACCGGAAGTGAGCTTTGTTTGGCTGTCATGCCTGTTAGGCGTTGACCTTGGCGCACGGAATCTGGCAGCTCCTCACCGCGCATTTTTGCCATTTGCGGTTTGTAATCGAACAGGTCCATCTGCGATGGCCCCCCGCTCTGAAACATGTAGATTATTCGCTTGGCTTTTGGTGTATGGTGAAAGCCGGTTGCTCCTGCGGGTGTGCCTGCAGAGAGAAGGTCTCCTACCCCGAGAGCTCCAAGACTGAGGCCGGACGTGCGCCCAAAGAATTGACGACGATTGATTTGAGAGAGAGGTATATTCATTCGCGTGATAGGGGGTTAAGGTTTAATGGCGAGAAACAGCTTCGCTGAGGTTAAAAATCATTCGGTTCAGCATGGTGAAGGCTGTTAGGCGGACGGGGTCTATCTCTGAGGCTATATCGGCACGCCCCACAGTCAGAACTTTCTGATTGTCCTCTAATTGAGCCGCCTCCAATTCGGCCTTAAATGTTTCTGTCATGATGTTCACCTCTTGCTCAGAGGGCGAACGCTGCAATATGGTCGTGAAAGCTTGCTTGATGAGGTCTTCATCAGAATTATTCGTAGCAAGTAGATTTTGAGCGAGGACTCTCGATGCCTCGATGACCTCCGGACCGTTTAGGAGCGCGAGTGCCTGTAATGGCGTGTTAGTCGATTCGCGCCTGACTGTACAGATCTCTCGGCTGGGAGCGTCGAAGACTGACATCATAGCCGACGGGGCGGCTCGCTTCCAGAAGGTGTAAATACTTCTGCGGTAGATCTGGTTTCCCTTAGACTCCACATATTTCATAGCGAACCCTGGCCGCTGAGTTAGCTCTTCCCAAATGCCTGCCGGCTGATAAGGGTTAACCCCTGGGCCTCCCACGCTATCATTTAACAAGCCGCTGACAGCTAAGCTGTAGTCGCGAATGGCTTCGGCGCCTAGGCGTCCTCGTGGCCCGCGCCAAAGAAGCCGGTTTTGCGGATCTTTTGCTGCCAGCTCAGGGCGTTCGGTGGAGCTTTGCTGATAGGTGGACGAGTTTACGATTAGCTTGATGATATGTCTAATGTCCCATCCTGAGGCCATTAGCTCCGCTGCTAGCCAATCGAGCAGTTCGGGGTGGCTTGGCCATTCCGCCTGCGATCCGAAGTCTTCGACTGTTCTGACAATGCCTGTTCCGAAGAATCGATCCCACAAGTGATTAACCAAAACACGGGCTGTTAGAGGGTTTTCTTTGTCGGTTATCCACTTGGCTAAACCTAGGCGATTGTTAGGTAAGTCGTCTCCAAAAGGATTCAAAGCGGCCGGCACCCCGGTCCCGAGGGGCTCGCCGACGGGGGCATCATACGCTCCGCGATCAAGCAGGAAAGTAGGGCGAGGAGTCGCCATCTCGCTCATCACCATAACTGGTGGCACCGACTTCTCAAGCTCCTCAAGTGCCTTAAGGTTTTCGATATAGTCATCGCCTTGCTTCCATAGGCCGCTAGCAGCGAAATTCTTGAGTATCTTGCGCCTTTCGTTTTTGGAGATTTGGTCGAGCGATTTCGTGAGGTGTTTCTTCCAGCTTTGTTGCTCATTGGCCGCGCTGGGTGATTTAGAAAAACGCACGCGAAATCTCCCGAAGGTATGATTTTTCCATTTGTCACTAAATGTCATGACGAAGCGGAAGTTACTTACGTCCTTCTTGCCGAAAGCTTCTGTTAGAAGTATTAGCTGACGATTTTCCGGGCGCGGGTGAGAAATAGCCCAGCCTTTTCCGCCTGGCTGGCTCAACAGGTTAGAGGCCGGGTAGCCGCTTTGTGCATAGCTAGCTTCGACTTCTCGGATCGGTATCGATGTTTCTTGTCCATTCGGGCCGACTTCGAAAAGTTCTACCTTTGATAGGACTGCGTTTCCATTCGCGAACCGGCCTGGTCCTGTTCTAGGTAAGGACTCATGGGTGAGCGCCTCGACCGAAATGCCTTTCCAGCCCGAGCCCTGAAGGCTGCCGCTGATTTCGTAGACTTCGCTCGTGCCGACGGAAGTCTGACTGGTGATGAGGAAAGAGCCATCGGGGAGTAATTTATGAGGGAGTGCTGAAGAGGACTGAAAACGTTCGTCTGACAGTTTTGCCCATGCCGGTGCTTTAAGTTCGTTTTCTTTGAAGATAGCAAACGCCTCCGTTCCCTCGGCGCTACCCTGAATGGATGATTCTAGAGATGCCAAGGCTGATTCTAGTAGCTGGATTTCCTTCGCTTGAGCCTTTGTTGGAGCGCTTATATAGGGCTTAGCGATAGCACCCTTCGGAGATCCGACATTTCCACCTCCTGCGGTCCCACCTTCGGGGACGTTGTTAAAGAAAGCGAACATCTGGAAATACTCTTTCTGCGAGATTGGATCATATTTGTGATCGTGACATTTCGCGCATTCCATCGTTAATCCTAGGACGCTACTGCCCAGTGTATTGACGCGATCGGAAACATACTGAATGCGGTATTCTTCCTGAATAACGCCACCCTCGATCGTAATGGGGTGGTTTCGGTTGTAACCGGTAGCCACCAGTTGCTCCAACGTCGGATTAGGGAGGAGGTCGCCGGCGATTTGTTCAATCAGGAATTGGTCATAGGGTTTATTCTGGTGATAGGCATCGATCACCCAGTCTCTCCAGCGCCACATTATGCGAGGTGTATCATATTGATAGCCTGTTGTATCGGCATAGCGGGATTTGTCTAACCAATCTACAGCGAAGTGTTCAGCATGGGCTTCG
>JAHDIL010000101.1 GCA_020630835.1 Verrucomicrobiota bacterium | reverse complement strand
AATGCTCGAGGGGGGAATCGAACCCCCACGGGTTGCCCCACAGGATCCTTAATCCTGCGCGTCTACCAATTCCGCCACCCGAGCAAAGGTTTTACCAGACATGGTCTGGCGGAGGGAGGGGATGTTTAGCATACCGCATTCGCCGTGCAAGCGCTTTTTTGGTGGACTACCCAGCAGCCATAGCCCGAAACCCAGTCGCAGTGTTTCAGCATTCGAGAAATGCTCAGCAACAGATCCATCACAGAGGAGGAAGTAAAAATTTGTCTCATATTTAAAAATTAGGACAAATTTACAATTCGCTATTGCGAAAAAACAAGATTGGGCTAAATATTTTGTAAAGTTTACCACCCAGAAGGCGGCAAATTGTTTGAAAATTATAAATTCTATAAAAAAGATCTTGTGAACTGTTTCAGCTTTGCTAAATTTTCATTAACAACCATAATTTCTATAAATTAAATCACTACCATGGATCGCACTCTAGAAAACGCAACCCACCAACCATCCAGCGCTGATCGCCTTGCTGACTTTCTTATGTTAGCCCAGCGCTCTTTCTTACTAGATCTCTCGACCGAGTTGAATCGGGGGAGCGTTTCGTATGCTCAATTCTTTTTGTTGGGTTACCTCACTAATGAAAAGCATCTGACGATGACAGACATTGCCAACAAAATGGGCCACTCGACAGCAGCTGCGACCGGCTTAGTGGACCGACTTGAGAAGCTCGGCTACGTCGAACGCGTTCACGCCGCCGAGGATCGTCGAAAGGTAATGGTTCAGATCACTAAAAAAGGCCAACAAATGGTAAGCAGGCTCAGAGACCTTATCGCCTCAGACATAGCAAAGACGATGGCAGGCAATCCTGATGCTGCCCAGAGTGCGCAATCCCTAGGAGAGGAATTGCCAAGTCTACTGCCCTCATAGCCCTACCGTTACTTCATTCCAAACAGGGGCAACTCACGCTGCGGCGGGGTTGCCTTTTTTTGTGCCGCTCTTTAAACTGTAAGAATTCAGTTATCCGTTACATATTCTATATAGAGAGAACATCTGATAACGCCTCATTTATCCGAATATAGTATGGAAAGAGACTCCGAAGCCTTTGTCACCCTGCTCACAGAATCGCAATCAGCTATCTACGCTTACATCATGTCTGTTGTGCATGACCACGCCAAAGCAAAAGATATCCTGCAAGAGACAAATCTGACCCTATGGCGAAAAGCAGAACAATTTGAAGAAGGCACCGCTTTCAAATCATGGGCCTTTCGCTCAGCTTATTTTCACATCCTAAACTTTCGCCGAAAGATAAAGAGAGAGAAACTCGTTTTTGATGACGATGTGCTCGACTACCTGGCCGAAAGACAAGAGGAGCGGTTCTCCGATCCAGAAAAAAAACTGGACCATCTGCAATCCTGCGTCCGCGAGCTGCCTGAGAATCAACAGCTTCTCATCGAGGAACGGTATAAGCCAAAAGCTTCCGTGCAGGCTATAGCTAAGAGTCTTAATAAGTCCGAGGCTGCCGTCTCCCAGTCGCTCTTTCGCATTCGAGCAGCTCTTCAGAAATGCGTCGAGGGTAAACTGCAGAGCGAAGGAGGTCTAGCATGAGTGAGACCGAAAAACTGTTACGCGTTGAAGAGATGTCGAACCTTCTATTCGATGGTCTCTTATCAGTAGAAGAAAAAGCAGAATTCAATGATCTGCTAAGAGGCGACCCCATAGCATGCGAGCACTACCTCGCGCTATCTGAGATTCACGCTTCTCTTGCATACAAATCTATGGGGAGTGAGCGAGACGTAGAAAAGCTAGAACTGCCTGAGCTAGTCCCATTCAACGCCTCCGAAACAGGAACAGCGGATGCTGCTCCTGTCGGAAAAACGCCAAAAGGTATCGCTAAACACCTCTGGCTTCCGCTGGCAGCCGCAGCCGCGATTGCCATCGCCTCAGTGTTATGGATACTTCCCCGCAACTCTCTTCAGTTTGTCGATGATGGAGTAGCTATCATTAGTGAAGTAGCCCAACCCGCAGGACAAGCAGCTGGCTACCGACTCCAGAAAGGTCAAGTCTTACCAGCTGGTTCGCTAACCCTCGAGTCCGGGATCGTCCAAGTGGATTTCTACAGTGGGGCAAGCTTGGTTGTCGAGGGGCCTGCTAATCTGACAATCGAAAACGCATGGAAGGCTGTCCTCAACTCAGGGAAAGTGCGAGCCTCTGTGCCAGAACCAGCGCAAGGTTTTGTTGTCGATACTCCCGAGTATCGAGCTACGGACCTCGGGACAGAGTTCGCCTTAAGCGTCACCGAATCAGAAGGAAGCGAACTGCATGTTATCAAAGGAGAGGTTCGTCTAGATTCTCTAGCCGGAGAGAGCATCCGCTCACTCTACGATGGTGAAGGTATCCGTTGGATTTCGGGTAAGAATTCGTATGAATCTATCGAAGGAAAACCTTCAAACTTTGTAGGATTGCGAAAAATACAACTCCTATCAAACAGCCAGAGTAAAGATCGACTAGGGCACTGGAGAAATGTGGCCCAGACATGGAAGTCCGATCCTGACACACTGATATACTACGACTTCGATGATGCCACAACTTGGTCACGCCATCTCAAAAATCGAGCAAAGAACAACGATCTCGGCTCCGACGGCGCGGTGATAGGTGCCCAATGGGTTTCCGGAAGATGGTCAGAAAAAAAAGCTCTCGAGATGAAAGGTATGGGTAACCGCGTGCGATTCAATGTGAAGGGCGAACACACGGCTCTCACCATGATGATGTGGGTAAGGATAGGCGAAACGCCTAACAACTACAACACGCTTATGCTAACAGACGGCTTTGATCAAGGAGAGCCTCACTGGCAGATTAGCAACAAGGGCAGACTCATCCTAGGGCTCGGGGGCGCCCGCCCTAGTGTCAACGTCACTACACGCGATGGCCTTATCAACGAGGCGACTCTCGGCAAGTGGATCATGATGGCCGTCGTCATCGACCAAACCCAAAAAACTGTGAAGCACTACCTTAACGGGAAGCTTGTGGAGGAGGGAGTAAAACGAGAAATGCACCCCATTAGGATTGGCAATGCTCAACTCGGAAACTGGAACTCGGCAGGCAACTCGAGTCAAAAAGCGCTTCGCCCATTCAATGGTGTGATTGGGGAATTCCTGATGCTACAAAGAACGGCGACACAGGATGACCTAACTCTTTTCTATGAGTCGGGTAAACCTTGAGTTCGATTAGATGGCACATTCGCGGAATCCTCTGGTTTTTTAGTAAGATAGAGTTGCCGAAGGTCATTTGTAGATAGGTCTCAGAAAACTGACCTATCTCCTATGCAAACCCGGACTATAATATATAGCATTCTTGGCCTATCGATTGCGCTCGCGACATTATCAGTAAAAGCAGAAGGTAACAGCGTTGATAATTCTCAGGAAATTGATTTCACTCGAGACATTCGCCCGATCCTTTCGAACAAATGCTTCCGCTGCCACGGCCCCGACGCCACAAATCAGAAAAGTGATTATCGGCTCGACACCTTCGAACTAGCCACTGCTGAGGTTGATGGAGTCCAAGGTATTGCGCCTGGAAACCTCGAGGACTCAGAAGTTCACTGGAGAATTCATTCCACTGACCCGATCGACATCATGCCTCCACCCGAGGCAAAGATGCCGATGACACCCGAAGAGATCCGCCTGATCGACCTCTGGATCAAGCAAGGAGGGGAATTTGCTCCACACTGGGCCTACGAGTCCTTGGAAAAGGAAATCTCGGTCCCAAACGATGCCTCGAGCTCTCAAAATCCAATCGATGATTTTGTAGCAAAGCAGTTAAATGAGTCTGGTTTGCCGGCAGCGGGTGAAACAAGCCGAGAAAAGTGGCTGCGTCGCGTGACATTTGATCTGACGGGACTTCCCCCGACAGTGGAGGAACTCGAGGCCTTTCTTGACGACGAACGTGGCGAAGACATTGCGTTCTCAGAGGTCGTTGATCGACTCCTTGCCTCGCCATCTTACGCCGAACGAATGACCTCCGAGTGGTTGGATGTTGCGCGCTATTCTGACACCTTCGGCTTCCAGGTTGATAGACCACGCCGGGTTTGGCCCTGGCGCGACTGGGTGATCCGTGCCTTTCAGCAAAATATGCCTTACGATGAGTTTGCGACTCTCCAATTAGCTGGTGACTTGATTGATGAGCCAACTCGCGACAGTCGACTCGCTACGACCTTTAACCGACTTCATCCGCAGAAAGTGGAAGGAGGGAGTGTTCCTGAGGAATTCCGGATCGAGTATATTTCCGATCGCACACACACCTATGGAACCGCCTTTCTCGCGCTAACCTTCGAATGCGCGCGCTGCCATGATCACAAATATGACCCTATCACCGCTAAGGATTACTATCAGATGTCGGCATTTTTCGCGAACATAGAGGAAGCCGGTCTCTATTCTTACTTCACCGATTCCACTCCCACTCCTGCCCTAAACCTGCCTACTGCTGAGCAAACGCAGGAGAAAAACGCCCTTAGGAAAAAACTCAACCAGAACGCCAACCGGCTAGCGTCTCTCGTCAAAGAAGCTCGTCAGATTACGAAAGCTGAGTCAGAAGTCTCCGTTCCCATACCGATTGCCCGCTTATCGTTCGAGGGCAACCGCGACGAAGCGATGACATCTGACTATGGAGAGATTGAAGGCAAAAAACTCCGTGTCTCGAGCCACGCCAATAATAAATTAGTGTCAGGCCATCAAGCGGGACAAGCCCTTTCTTTCACGGGGGATCATGTTACCTCTCTTGAAACAGGCGATTTTTCTCGCAACGACGATTTCTCGATTGCGACCTGGATCAAACCCGCAAAGCATCACGAGCGCGCCTTTCTCTTTGGAAGATCGAAGGCCTGGACAGATGCAGCTAGCCGAGGCTATGAACTACTTCTAGAGGATGGGCGGCTAAGCGTAGGTTTAATTCACTTTTATCCGGGCAACGCCATTCGGGTTCGGGCAAAGGAAGATCTCCCAATCGGTGATTGGAGTCATGTCACCATCACTTATGATGGATCCTCTACGGCCGCAGGCGTGCGACTTTTCATCAACGGAGAGCCGATCGCCATAGACGTGGTTCACGACTCACTGACCCGTGAGATAAAGACCAAACACGCTAACGCGATCATCTTAGGACAGCGCATGCGCGACAAAGGCTTCGCCGGCGGAGCAATCGATGAATTCTCAGTCTTTGAGCAGGAGCTATGTGAGGCTGATGTGAAAGCCTACTTTGCTGGTTCCAGCATGAGGCCCGGCACGATTGACGATGCCATCTATCGCAACCCCGAAATACTTGCAGCAGGCGAAGAGCGAGATTCTTTGCGTAAACAGCTCTCAGCTCTAGAGGATTCCATCGAACAGATTATGGTAATGGAGGAGCTCGAAACGCCTCGCACGTCACACCTTCTCGATCGTGGCCTGTATTCAAACAAAGGTGAAGTGGTAACCGCCAATACTCCAAATTGGCTAAACCCCTTTCCTGCCGATGCCCAGAAAAATCGACTCGGATTAGCAAAGTGGACCTTCGACAGAGAAAACCCGCTAACGGCACGAGCCACCGTCAACCGCTATTGGCAAGTGTTTTTCGGCACCGGCCTGGTCTCAACCGCCGAGGATTTCGGGAGCCAAGGGCGTCTACCTACGCACCCTGAGCTGCTCGATTGGCTGGCGGATGGTTTCATCGATAACGGCTGGGACCTGCACTGGCTGTTCAAAACGATTACCCTCTCTCAGACGTATCGCCGCAGTTCCATCGCACCAGATTCCCGGACGCTGGAAGATGATCCAGAAAACCTATTTCTCGCTCGATTCCCCGCCACCAGACTTACCGCAGAGATGCTACGCGATGGAGCGCTGGCTACCAGCGGACTGCTCGTCAATAAGGTCGGGGGTAAGCCCGTCAAGCCCTACGACCTAAGCGTGTCTTTCAAACCTGCCAAACCAAGTAAGGGGGAAGGACTCTATCGCCGAAGCCTCTACACCTACTGGCACCAAACAGCTCCGTCCCCAATGATGACGACGCTCGACGCCTCTAAGCGCGACATTTGTCGCGTCCGCCTTGAGCGCACCAATTCTCCGCTTCAATCTCTCATCCTGCTTAATTCGCCACAATTTGTCGAGGCCCAGGTCTCGATTGCTGAACGGCTGACTGCGAAATTCACTCCCGCAGAGTCCAGCCGCCTCATCGAACACGCCTGCAAACTGATCGTGGGCAGATCCCCCGATGAGCGCGAACAGCAGATACTCACATCGCTCTACCAAGAACAACTAGAGCTCTATCAGCAAAATCCACCTCTCTCAGAGGCACTACTCAAAAAAGGAAATTCAGGTAAAGAAACCCACGGCGAGCCAGCTCGGGTGGCTGCGGTTATGCAGCTAGCTGCCGCACTCATGAGCTTTGACGAATCCTTAACCAAACGATAGCCATCCCTAACCAACGACAATTATGAAAAAATGCACAGGATTTGACAACCCCATCGGGGTGAGCCGGCGCTCGGCTTTACAAAGCTTTGGCGGAGGGTTAGGGAGTATTGCACTGGCTCAACTAATGGCAAAAAATGCCACTAGCGCTCCTAGCTCTGCGAT
>JAHDIL010000100.1 GCA_020630835.1 Verrucomicrobiota bacterium | reverse complement strand
GGATTTATGTATACGGAGACAGCTGCTTCGCCTGCTCTGCGAAACCAGGCGCAAGGCATCCTCGTTTTCCTCACACAAGGGCTAGGTATGTTTATTGGCTACCGCGTAGCAGGCCATTTTTTCGAGAGCCTCGTCCCAAGCCACGATGAATTTACGGAGGTTTTACCCGAGCAAGCGGGCTCAGCTGACGCCTCGATAATCGAGCGTTTCGGTAGAACACCTCTTCCAGAGGAAGTGCCGACCTCGCTTCATCAATCCCTCCTCACCGAATGGAGCCAGCTCTGGTTTATCCCTGCAGGGATTGCCTTCTCCACTCTCGTTATCTTTATCGTGCTCTTTCGCTCCGCACCGAAACCTGTCAAAAAGCAGCCCAACTGATACTAGATTTTCAGCGGGAAAATTGCGTTGTCGCCAGCTTTTCTATTCGTATGATTCCGCATGGAATACACGGATTATTACAAGGTTCTCGAGGTCGAAAAATTGGCTTCATCGGACGAAATCAAAAAAGCTTTCAAACGACTTGCTAGAAAGTATCACCCCGATGTAGCAAAAGATGAACCAGAGGCCGAAGAAACCTTCAAGCAGGTAAACGAGGCTTACGAAGTTCTGAGCGATCCGGAGAAACGACGCAAATACGACACCCTGGGAGCAAACTGGAACCAGGCTGGTATGGGCGGAGGTGGCTACCACCGCTCTCGTGGCGGCGGCGGTGTGCAATTCGATTTCGGCGGAAGCACTGGTTTCAGCGACTTTTTCGAGAGCTTCTTCGGAGCAGGCGCTTCCTCCTATCGATCAGGCGATCCCTTCGGGCAAGCAGCTGCGCGCGGGCCACGAAAGGGAGCTGACCTAGAAGCCGACATCCTTGTCACCATTGATGAAATCATGCAGGGCAGCTCTCGCGACATCCGCTTAGCGCGCGATGGAGGCGCAGCGAAAACAATTCGCGTAAAAATCCCCAAGGGCACCCTAGAAGGACAAGTAATCCGTTGCTCAGGCCTTGGCCAGCCAGGGTTACAAGGTGGCTCAGCAGGAGACCTGCTTCTCTCCGTCCGCGTTGAGAAACACCCTCTCTTCAGTCTAGATGGGCATGATGTCTATTGTGAAGTCCTCATTACCCCCTGGGAGGCCGTGCTCGGTTGCTCTGCCCAAGTGACTACTCCCCATGGGGTTGTGCGCATAAAGGTGCCTGAGGGGGCGGAACATGGTCAGCTGATGAGGCTGCGCGGCAAGGGATTAGTTCTGCCAAAAGAGCGCGGCCATGGCGATGCCTATGCCGGAATCGAGATACTCTACCCAAAGTCTATGTCTGCTCAGGAGAGAGAACTCTGGCAGCAGCTAGCAGAAGTCAGCGATTTCCGTCCACGAGAGTTGTAGCCGATCCTCAGAACGAAGAATCAATCGAATCGTCCCCCAGAAGCAGGCAGAAAGCCCGGGGTCGATACACCAGATCCAGGCTGCTCTATGGACAACTCTTCTGCCAAAATTTCGCGCAGCTCGTCTTCTGAAAAGAGGGGTTTCGTGTCCCCAACAACGCCAGCTCTGGGCGCCTCTGCCGCGATGTCGCCTCCCTCTGACATCGTTTGCGTTGGTTGGTGGCTCACCCAAAGATAGCACGCAAATACCCCGACAGTCGTGGCTGCAATGGGGAAAACACGACGGACAGATTTTCGATGCTCAAAGGCTCTCGCCTCAGCGCGATCGCGGCAACGCAGGTAGTCTGAATCAAGCTCATCAATGACATCTGCAGAGACAGCCTTAGGGCTCAGCGCTTTTAACTGTGCCTCCAGCTGATCAAGGTCGGCCTGCCTATCTTGTGATTCGTCCATACGTTTTGTGCCTCCGTTCGGTTCAAGAAAAAGAGCGATCTCTCTCCTCTGATTTGTTCATTCGAAATGACAAAACTGACTCCCCCCCTTTTTCAACCACGTCTTTACTCCCCCCGGCTGTCGCGCAGCGTGATCTCAGCGATGGCTCCCATTATCTGGTTGGCAATGGCCTGGTAGCGCGTTTTCGCATCGATTTCACGATCCGATATCAGTTCATCAAAGCGGACAGGCTCTCCAAAAACGACGCTGATCGGATGATTTTTCATCTTCTTAGCTCCGCGGGGGAAGGCCTTTTCAGCTCCGAAAATTCTCACTGGCACCACCGTAGCTCCTGACTTAGCCACGATCATCCCCACACCCTGCTCGCCAGTCTTTCGCATTATGCCATCCTCCGATCGCTCCCCCTCGGGGAAAATGAGGACCGAATCCTTTCCCTTGAGCAGTTGGATAACCCGTTTCATAGACGACAATTCGGGTTTTTCCTGATTTACAGGAATGGCGTTGAGGCGAGGCAACAGAAAGCCTCCCAGTTTTGATTCAAAGAGAGTTTTCCGCGCGAAATAGTAAATCGGTCGCGGCATAAGACTACCGATCATCGGAGGATCGAGAAAGCTTACATGATTGGCGGCAAAAAGGATGCCCCGCTCCTCCGAAATCAGTTTAGGAAACTGATCGAGGACGTCTCTGTTTTGTGGCCGCAACTTAAAACGCAACTTGCCAAAACACAGGCTACCGAAACTCCCTACCCGATACCAAAGTCCCATGTGATCTCAGCCGTATAGCTTTTTAAAGAACAGTTCGCACAGCCGAGTGCAACAGTCCCTTGGCCCGATAAATCTGATGATTGACCAAGCCACAGCTGCACTGCAGCCCGGCGATCAGCAAGGTAAGGGAAAGAAGAAAGATACGCAATTTCATCTCCATCTCTCTCGTCCGAAACTAAGAGTCTGTCAACGGCTTCGGAGGATGCACCGGAGCTCTTCCATAACCGCGACGATGTCCCGTCCAGCCCTCCCTGAACCGTCAGCAAGCTTCCTCAGTGCGGCATCCACCTTCTCCTTTCTCGTCTCAGAAAGCGGTATGCGCTGTGACTCTTCCCAACACGAAAACAGAGTAGCTGCCAATTTCTGGCGAGGAACACCACTCCGAAGAAGGGACTGCATGCCTGATGCGGTATCCTCTCCCATCATCACACCATCCGTTACCCCATCCATCCCCTGAGGTGGCAGCAGGGACGAACTGGCGCGCCAAACCCAAATGAGTGCTACACAGGCCAGCCCCCAAAAGATACCATGAAGGCGATACGCGACCATCACATGCATGAACCCTCCAGCCTCCTTAGCTCCGTGGATGCGCTCATCAAAAATGACCTCGTTGACTCCATCCAAGGAGGCGAAGAGTAGTTCAGTGAAAGGCTCCTCTTTTAACGATTCATTACTGAATGGATAGGTATCACTGACAAACCACACCTCACCATCCCCAACGGCTCCAGACACGACGACCTTTCCCTGATCTGTTTCATAATGGTTTTTCAAGGTTGGTTCTTCACCAAAGAGTGAACGCAGCTTGACCCGTTGCGCGATAAGGGCGTGAGAGGTTTCCTCTGGCAGGTCAGTGCCTAATTTTTGCAGCGACTTGAGTAGAGAATCATCACTAGCACGCTCAAATATAAGGCGCGACTTCCAGCGTCGGTCGAGGTTTATCGTTGACTCACTTTGGCAGTCGAACAGAGGGTAGCCTTTTGCAGGCAACTCACCCTCAACCTTTTTGACGGATAGCTCAAAGAGCTCCAGCAGGGTTGGGCCTTGCTCTAACCGCCTCTCCGCTTCATAAGAAACTCGATGCTCCTCTAAAAAATCCACCCACTCTTCCCATTCATCAGTTTCTTTCCCCTCACTGCCCTCGGTTTCCTTTTCTTTTTGTAACTCCTTCCACTCTTCACGCAATTCGTCGCGGCGGGCAGACCAATCCGAGTAGTAATCAGTTCTAACCGTCCGTCTCACTTTGTCAGTCACGGAGATCACAACTCTACCGCCGGCTGCGATGTCTCTGAGAAAATCACTATCCAGCTCGTAGCGCTCGGCCTTCAGCTGCTCAGAGGTCATTCCCAAGCGAAGAAAGGCAGTTTCTTTTCCGAACTCCTCCAAGCGCGTGGTCGGCGAACGGCTTTCCTTGACGGAGTCAATAGCAGGCCACTCCGACAGAGACTCTCGGAACAAACTTACCCCTAGAGGGTCACTCCTCTTACTCGAATACACGGGAAACAACTCACTACCTGAGATACGATCGTCCAGAATAGTGTAAACGCTGACGAGGAAGCCAATTATGAGGACGATGAGCACGACCCATCTAATAGGAGCTAGAGTTCTCATGCACGTTCTCCCGGGTGATGCCTATCCTCAGGGACTCTTTCGAATAACTTACGATGAGTCAATTGCATGGCGGCAAGGCTGTCGCTATCGGCTTCATGGGAGCCATACCAGACATCTTCAAAATGACGAACAAGCCCAGCAAAATCTAGCACGGAAACACCAGATCGATGGGCTTTCCTCCGGAGCTCATGTCGATAGTCTCGATTGGACTTCTCCTTCTTAATGAGTAACAGACCTTTTTCATTTAAGCTTGCTAGACTCGCTAGAAACAAGGCTCTCATCGCCAGCCTCGGGTCTCCTTCTCCCGTTTTTTCGTGAGCAAGTTCCACCCACTCCTTCTCGCTTAGGTCGGTGGCCAGCAAGTCCTCACTCTCTAGATCTATCGTGTCTACTTCTATATCGCTGTCACTCGCTTCTGCCGGAGTTTCACGAAGCTTCTCTACGATGAGGAAAATAATCCAGGCGACCAGCCCGACAGCCACGACAATCACAATAACACGAAAGAGTGTCAGTAATCCGGATCCATCAAAGCTCCTAGGCTCGGACCGCGGCGCTGGGTTCGGCTGCCGATCGAATAAATCTCTGAAAAACTGCCTTACCGTTTCCCTGACTCGACCGAGAAAGTCGACCATGCCCTCTAGCTGCTCGGCGAACCAGCCTTTCTCTCTTTCTTCATTCGCGCCCTTAAGATCCGATTCGGTATTCCAATCATACTTGGAGGACTGCCCCACTTCCTGAATCACACGCTTGAGATTTTCTACCTCCCCAGGGGCCGCATGAGCTTCGGCAAAGAGGAAGAGCCCCCCGAAAGCGAGAAACAGAGCCGAGAGCGAAACTTTCGTCCGCCTGAGTGACGACGGGGAACTCTCGCCAGAGGCTCGACTCCGAGTCACCTGATTAAGCCTAGCTGAAAGATCCGCACCAGAGGACTGCGCCTCGGCCTGAAAAGCGCGATACGTAAAAAACGCCGCAGAAAACGGCGCAACCACTAGGTAACACAACAAACCTAGAGAAGTCAGAGTGGCAGTGCCCAAAAGCGATTTCACGGGATTCTCCGTAAAGAAGGTCGACCAGGCAAACCAGGATTGCAGCAGATTCGGGACATAGGCAATCAGCATAATGAGATTCAGAAAGGCGAAAAATGTAATAACAGTCATCACTCCCAGCGCACCGTGCATTCCCAACCAAGAGTAATTGGCGCTGCGAAAGCTTTTCCCGATCAGGCTAAAAACGGGAGCTTTGCCAAGATCACAAGTGAAACAGAGCGCCTGCGCCGATTGAAACATGCTCACCACCCACCCCGCCGGGAAGACTAGGATAGTGCCCAAGGCCATCGCCGGGACCCAGAAGCTCTGCAATAGCAGCATAGCCACTCCCTGCCGGAGCCGTTTCCCTATCGGCAACGATTGATCATCTCCCTGCATGATGACCCACAAGCGTCGGCAAAACGCACTCTGGCCACATCGCATCCAGAGATAAGCAATAGCCACCAAAAAGCCTAACACACCCATATCATAGGAGGTCCGCTCAGGACGCGTAACCTCTCCCACCGCATAAATGACAACTAGGCAAAAAGGGAAAGCCCCCGAGTAGAACCACAGAAATGCCGGCACGGGCGCCTGGCGTAGGAGGTGAAATGACTGTTCCAGCTGATCGACAGCTGAGCTATTTCCAGATGTAGAGCGTGACGACAGGGCCATAACGATACAGGCGGGCTACTGAAATACCCCCTCCTCCCATACTGTGCCGTCGTGAAAATCAGCAGGCACCTTTTCAAGCCTATCCAAGAGAAAAGCACAAATAGACCATGTCACCAAAATTAAAGAGACTAGCTGAAGGGAAACCACAAACCACCAAGATGCGACCCGTAGGATAGATCGCAGTTTTTCAGAAGAGCCTTGTTTCTTTGGAGTCTCGCCAACCGCTGCTCGGATATCATCAAGGCAAAACGAGCATATCAATCTACCCTCGTGCTCAGTTCCACACTCGGCACAGAAGAATCGCTTACAGACAGGGCACCGAAACGCACTCGGGCGATCGGGGTAAACGGAGCAATAATTCTGGATCGGCATAACGGGGAACCTACGACGATGTTACGGGTGCTTGGTCAGGCCTGCTGCCTGTTTCGCAGCAGCGAACGCGCTCCACAAAGCTCCAAAACTTGGAATAGCAAGAAGAGCGATCGCTATTGAAGAAAGAAACGGCAGCGCCTCTCGACGAGATTTCCCCCAAAGCCAGCAAAAAGCGCCCTTCAATGGTCAGTTCAGGCTCCAGCCCAGCCATGACGGCTCCGATAGAAAAAAGGCTGATCACAGCCAGGAAAGCCAAGATGCGAGTCAACGTCAGCCAGCGTGCAAACGGCAAAGGTAATAACCGTCGCGCCCCAACCGCTCCCCCAATCAGGG
>JAHDIL010000099.1:1831-6632 GCA_020630835.1 Verrucomicrobiota bacterium | reverse complement strand
CTGAACGAAGCTCATTGCCAAAACCTTCTCAAAAATCTATTTGGCAGAGAATCAGGAAACGCCGCGATCATTCGAAAAGCGCGCGCTCATAATCTCGTTCCTGTTTCAGAAGCGGTGCCTCAGGCCAAAATCGATCTCATTTACAAGCGGACCTCTGCGGCAAAAAAGCCACTCTATCATACCAACATGCCTGCATTGATTCACAAATCAACTGGACGAAAACTAAGGCAAGTTCACCAGATCGTTAAGCAGCAAGGTTACGGTCTCCTCATCTGGGATGCCTGGCGACCACCTGAGGCGCAGCAGGCCCTATGGGACGCCGTGAAAGATCCAAAATTTGTCGTGCCTCCAAGTCGAGAATTGTCCTGGCATTGCCTAGGGATCTCGATCGATCTTACCCTTACAGACCTTAATGGAAACCCCGTGAAGATGCCAACTGGCTTCGATGATTTTTCGGATCAAGCGGCGTCTAATTATAAGGGAGGAGATGCGGAAGTCGCGCGAAACCTAAAGGTTTTACAGGATGCCATGAGAAGTGTTGGCTTCCGCACTATCCGCTCCGAGTGGTGGCATTTCGATGACATGAAGGCAGCTGGTGGTGTCTATAAACCTACAGCTCGCGATCTCGGCATACTCATGCCCTGACAAGATACCTCATGGACGCAAAAACAGCATCCCGGCAAGTGCTGGATCGCCTGATCTCAGAAGGTCATATCGCCTATCTGGCAGGGGGCTGCGTGCGAGATCGTCTACTCGGTCAGATACCCAAAGATTATGATATCGCTACAGACGCGAAACCCGATCAGATCCTAAAGCTTTACCCGAAGGCCGATGCCATCGGCGCTCACTTCGGTGTTATTCTCGTAAAGCTGCAGGGACATCACATTGAAGTAGCCACCTTTCGGAGTGATGGTTCCTATACGGACGGCAGAAGGCCCGACACAATCGCCTTCACCTCTCCCGAGGAAGATGCTCAACGTCGTGACTTCTCGATCAATGGGCTTTTCCTTGATCCAAAAACTGATCAAATCATCGACCACGTAGGGGGACAAGCTGATCTGAAAGCTCGCAAGCTTCGCGCCATCGGGGAACCTCTTGCTCGCTTTCAAGAGGATTACCTGAGGATGCTGCGCGCCATTCGGTTTGCTGCCCGATTCGGCTTTGAAATCGAGCCAACCACTTGGCAAGCAATCTGTAGCGTCGCTCCGCGTATTCAGGAGATCGCCCCGGAGCGCATCCAGGGTGAGCTGAACTTAATCCTGTCTTCCTCATCCCGCCTGGTCGGGTTCGATCTTCTCGATCAATCGGGCCTGCTGTCGTATATCCTCCCAGAAATCGCAGCGCTCAAGGGGTGTGCCCAGCCACCTCAATTCCATCCCGAAGGTGACGTATTTGTCCATACTCGGATGATGTTAGGTAAGCTTGCCAAAGATGCACCACTCCCTCTTGTTCTCTCCACACTGTTTCACGATATCGGAAAGCCGGGAACCCAAACTCGCGACGAGGATACGGGCCGTATCCGTTTCAACGGGCATGACGCTCTGGGAGCAGAAATGGCTGAGAGAATCCTTCGACGCCTCCGATACCCTAATGAAACTACCGAGTTTGTAACCCGCGCCGTAGCAAGACACATGCAATTCATGAATGTGCAACGAATGCGAACCTCAACCCTCAAACGCTTCATGGCTGAGGAAAAATTTGATTGGGAGCTCGAGCTCCACCGCGTGGACTGTCTATCAAGTAATGGCAATCTAGAGAATCACGAATACGTGCTTGCCAAAAGAGATGATTTTTCGCAGGAACCGCTCATTCCGAAACCGCTGCTGGATGGCAGACAACTGATGGAAAAAGGGATCAAGCCTGGACCAATGATGGGATCGATCCTTAAAGAGTGTCAGGACTTGCAACTGGAGGGCGCCCTCAAAAGTAAGGAGCAGGCTTTAGAGTGGCTCCGTAAATTTTTGGATTGAGTAGTCCACGGCTCCCCCGCAGCAACCATAAACGTGAGCCCCTTCAGAGTTCGCTGAACAGATCTGCTAGTAATAGTGATCGGACGACTCAACAATCTCTATTTACCTAGCTACGCCATACCACCGGATCCGGAGTGCTCCGCCAAGCAACTCTCCCCTTTTCTCCAGCCGTCAAATTACCAGGTTCTTTCAGAAAACACAGCCATTGGTCATCCGGCTGAGCTTCTGGTTGCACGAGCACTTCAAACAGCGGCCCCATCTGCCGCACGTCTAGCACGCTGACGTTGTAGCCCTCACCTGCTACCTCACAGGGGATCCAGCGCGCTTCCTCGGGGCGCTTCCAGCCGACTGTTTGATCAGTTCCAATAATCACCCGGTTCGCAGGGCCGAAGCGCTCGGCACAATATTGATTGGCCGGTCTATAATACACTTCTGAGGGCGACCCGCTCTGCACAACCTGCCCTTGGTTGAGAATTAGAACACGTGAGGCTACTGCTAGAGCATCCTCAGGATCATGAGTAACAATGATGGCAGTCTTTCCGATCCCCTCGAGGATCTGCCGGATATCAGCACGCAAACGACGCCGCAACGCAGGGTCAAGATGAGAAAAGGGCTCGTCTAGCAAAAGTAGGTCCGGCGCAGGAGCGAGCGCTCGAGCAAGCGCCAGACGCTGCCTCTCACCACCGGACAACTCATGGGGGTAGCAGCTCTCTTTCCCATCCAAACCGACGAGGCAAAGGCATTCGGTGACGCGTTCTTTCCATTCCTGCTTCGGGAGAATTCTCTTTAAACCATAAGCTACATTTTTGGTCGCGTTGAGATGCGGGAAGAGGGCGCCATCCTGAAAGACAAGACCAAGTTTTCGTTTCTCAGGCGGCACAAAGGCATGCCGTCTTCCTCCTATAGCCATAGACTTCCCCTGAATGCGGACTTCACCGCGATCTGGCTCTTCCAGCCCAGCCAGGATTCGTAAAAACGTAGTTTTCCCACTGCCACTTTCTCCTACGAGCGCCACGATTTCCCCTTGAGCAATTTTGCTACTAACATCCAATAACGCAGGACGACGTGTCCGCGAAAACTGCCTAGTAACCCCGGACAGCTCGATAGCAGGCATCTCTTCGATAGGACGTGGGGAGGAATCACTCAAAAGAAAAAACAGAGGGTGGTGTGACCTTACCGTATCCTGCGCATTCGCAACAGATTTCGGCTAAACAATGCGGCCTTAATGCCTCCTCAGCATTCGCAGTCTTCCTTACGACTTGTGACTCGGTCCAGATGACTCATCCAACGCTGCATGAAGGCGAGCCCTATGCCGCTGATAGCGATGATCATGAGAGATGGCAGAGCACAGGCTTGCAAGCGGCCCTCTTTAGCCAAGGAAAAGGCGATAGTCGCCAAGGTCTCGAAATTCGCTGGACGCAAGATGAGCGTAAGTGGGAGCTCTTTCAATATATCGACGAACATGAGCATCGCAGCGGCAAAGATGGCACCGCGCAGCAAAGGCACGTTCACGCGGAGGAAAGTATTCAAAGGACGCTCGCCCAAAACGCGTGAGGCTTCCTCCAGAGGCTTCCCCATCCGGTCCATACCGGAGCGAATGAGCTGTGAAGGGATGGCGAAAAACCGAACAAAATAGGCGAAGGCAATAGCGAGAAGAGTCCCACTGATAACAGGCAAAAAAGCTTCTGATGCGCGATCAAAAGCCCCAAAAACCGCCATGACGCCCACGGCGACTACCGTTCCAGGCATGGTATACCCCAAGTTCGCTACACGGTTCGCGCAGCGGCGATAATGACAACGCTTAAGCCTAACAGCATAGATGAAAAACGTGGCGATGAGAGTGACGACAATAGCAGTAACCACCGCCAACCCGGTGCCGCGAAGAAAGGCTTCTCCGAAAGGTAAACTCCCCCAGCCATTCTCCTTGAGATACATGACGGCCCAGCTCGCCAATCGAATCACAGGGATACAGAAACCAATGACCAACGGCACTAGGCACCAAAGCAAGACGCGCAACTGCCGCCAGCGCTCCAGACACTCGCGCTGAGGAACGGCTAGGGCGCCCTCTGTCTCTACATAGCGCGCCCGCCCGCGCAAGAATTGCTCAATAAGCAGCAGACCAGCGACGACGAACATAACGACACCGGCGAGGCGTAAAGCGGAAACCTTATCCCCCATGTTAAACCAAGTGCGAAAGATTCCTTCTGTAAGAGTGGGAACCCCAAAAATGTTAACGGCACCGTAGTCGTTGATGACCTCCATCACAACGAGAAGTCCCCCTGCTGCCAGCGCCGGACGGGCCATCGGCAAAGCAACGGAGAAGAAGACACTCTTACGACTGCGCCCCAGACATCGAGCTGCCTCAATCGGCCCTTTCCCCTGCTGGGCGAAGCTCGCCCGACAGGCCAGATACACATACGGATACAGCACCGCTGCCAAGGCAATCATGAGCAATCCATAACGAATACCCAACTCAGCCGCAAAGTAAGCATCAATTCCCACATTGAGTTTCACCCAGATGAGAAAATCAGTAGCAGCCTCAGTGCCTCGATAGAAAACAAATCCTGAAACGTATGTCGGGATAGCAAGAGGCAGCACCAGTGCCCAAGATAGCCAGTCTCGCCCCCAGAATTCATAGCGTGAAACAAACCAAGCCGAAGGAACCGCCAGCAACATCGACAGCACAACAACCCCGAAAACGACGATCACCGTATTCCACGTATACGTGGCAAGAACGGTGCGCACCAAATGAGTCCACTCGGCCGCCGGTTGAAACAAATAGGCGAGAACCGCCAAGACGGGCAGCAGAACGCAAATCGCAATAAAGCCTG
>JAHDIL010000099.1:0-1802 GCA_020630835.1 Verrucomicrobiota bacterium | reverse complement strand
CCCCCATCGATCGAAGGAAGGGATGAGCCTCTGAATAGCCGCCAAGCTGATGACTCGCGCAGGAACCGGAGTCGCCCCGGATGTTAAAGGTCCCCGCATCGGATCAGCAATAGCCGAATTACTCCCAACCTGCCTCGTTGAAGAGGCGCACAGCCTCTGCATTGCGC
Source organism: Verrucomicrobiota bacterium (assembly GCA_020630835.1). GTDB lineage: Bacteria > Verrucomicrobiota > Verrucomicrobiia > Verrucomicrobiales > DEV007 > Arctic95D-9. The sequence continues at coordinate 1,635 of JAHDIL010000099.1, read as the reverse complement.
TTGCCCAAGGTGCTAAGCGGCACTTGATCGGCCTTCAGCTCTCCCCAGCGCTTTTGCTGTTCGGAGAGCTCAATTGATTCAACGGCGGGATACTCGAAAGTATTTTCTGGGAACTGAGCCTGGACTTCGGGAGAAAGGAGAAAAGCCACGAATTTTTCAGCAAGTTCTTTTTTCTTGGAAACACCCACCACACCGACGCCGCTGACATTGACGTGAGAGCCTCTCCCCGCGTTGTTTGGAAAGAACACTTTCACCGCAGCAGCAGCTTTGCGATCAGTTTCCTCTTCTGAGGTCTCAAGAAGCCCAAGGTAATATGTGTTGGCAACAGCAATATCACCAAGCCCCTTCGCTACAGAGCGGATCTGGTCGCGATCACTACCCTGAGGGGGACGTGCCATATTCTTACGAACCGCTTTTGCCCACTCGAGAGCTCCATCGGCACCATTTGCTTCGATAATCGTGGTCATCAGCGACTGATTATACACATTCGATGAAGAGCGGATCAGAACGCGGGCACGCCATTTGTCGTCAGCAAGAGCCTCGTAAGTGCTCAACTCCTCCGGCTTGACGCGGTCGTGAGCATACATAATGACCCGTGCGCGGTAAGTCATGGCTGTCCAAGCTCCATCGGCATCTTTTAGAAAGTCAGGCACGCCGGCAGTCAGCTCAGGATTAGAGAAAGTCCCCAAAACACCCGCTTCCTTAGCACGGGTGAGCGTTCCCGCATCAGCTGTCATGAATAAGTCAGCCGGCGTGCGCTCTCCCTCTTCTCCAAGGCGAGCAATCAATTCATCAGCACCTGCTTTAACCACGTTCACTTTGATCCCAGTTTTTTCCTCAAACTGCGCATGAACCTTTTCATCAAAACCGTAATGACGCTGCGTATAAAGTGTTATGGATTCTTGGGCTTGGAGAACCGGAGAACAGAAAAAAAGGAGACAAAGAGCTCCCAATGAGGTGACAAACGATTTTCTCATAATGAGACAGAATCTCGCTTTCGAAAAATGTATGCGCAAGCGATTATTTTGCGAACTTCGATCCTATCTCGAAATGCAGCGACTCTCCGGCTAGGCACAGTAGCCATCCTTGAGCCTCTGGCGAATAGTCCTAATTCGTCTTATTTTAAGACTCGATTGCCAAGACCAACGCTCCTCCGAGCGCGCAGGAGTTCAGAAATTCCGGGTCCAAACGATCTATCCAGCCTAGCCCGTGTTACGATTAGCCTCCTGCCCTCCTCTTCGCGTCCATCATGTCGCGGCGGCTCGCCCACGGTTTTATCGCGGCCAGGGCTCTGACATAGGGCTATACGGCAATACGGTCGAACCAGAGGAAGGTGCAATACCCTGCGTAACCCAAAAGTAAGAAAGCACCCTCCCAACGAGAGATTTTCCTCCCAGTAAACATTAGAGGCAGGAGCAACACCGTAAATCCAATCATGACTAGGAGGTCGGACATCTCGATGCCCGTGAACCGGAGCGGCTTGACTATTGCCGTGAGGCCGATCACGCAGAGCAGATTGAAAATACAGGATCCGATGACATTGCCGATAATAATGTCCCCCTCCCGCTTGAGCGATGCCACAATTGACGTCGCCAACTCTGGCACCGAAGTGCTAAAGGCAACTAGTGTTAGAGC
>JAHDIL010000098.1 GCA_020630835.1 Verrucomicrobiota bacterium | reverse complement strand
GATCAGGAGTATTTTTTTGATCGAAGTATCACGAGGCATATTGCAACAAAATCAATTTTCCACCCCTTGCACTCTCAGCCCAAAATGGCAACGGGGATAATTGAGAATTTTCGCGGCACGATGAGGAGAACAGTCTCTCAGGCGAAGGCCTTCATAAAGCACACCTCAATGGCGAGCGCCTCCAAAATATTCGTCTGCAGATTGGCTCGGAGCTCTTCAACCGTTTTTAGCTTCTCATAAAGTTCATCGAGCGAAAATCGCTGTGCGAGAGTAGCCGTGCCTTCCTGATACCCCGGCAGATCGAGCCGCTCTGCCCCTGCTTTGGCACGCATGGCGTCTCCCCACCACATAACCAACAGCTCGACCATCTCTGATCGCTTCTGGAGGTATTCAGCCTCCGTCACCGCTTTGAAATACTCCTCACGGTTTTTCAGATAATCGCCCTCACTGACGTTTTTCAGCTGTTTCACCTCGTCTTTCTGCATAGCCGCGAAGTGAGCCGCTATCTCTGCCTTTTCTTGTTTGAGCGCCGAGGAGAAAGCACTCATCACGGTCAAGGCAGATCCGAGCCCCGTCTCTCCCCGTCGTGCATGCTGACTGAGTGCATCGAGAACGGCTGCCTCCCGCGGGCTCGGTGCGGTAATTGCGGTCTCTCCGATGAGATCAATGCGGACGCAGCGGGAGAGAATGGTATCCAGCAGCAGCTCCGGCCGCGCGGTGATGAGCAGGATGCGCGAACCGTTTGGCGGCTCCTCCAGTGTTTTCAAGAAAGCGTTCGCAGACTCCTCATTCATCCGATCAGCATCCTGAATGATGGCAAACTTCGTCGTCCCGGCAGGGGCAGCCATCTGCAGGACATGCTCCAGCTCACGGATCTCGTTGACGCGGATGCGTCGACTCTTTGAGCGCGGGCTAACGACGGCAGTCGTAGGCGATTGATACGCTTCTAAGCCCGACTTTCCAAGGCTTGACACACTAGCCCCAGCAAGCGTCAGAAAGCGTTTTGCCAACTCCCCTTTTCCACTTCCCTTAGGCCCTGTGATCAGGTAGGCATGCGAAAGACGTGCCTTTGCATAGGCGTCTTCGACAAGTTCGAAAGCTTTGGTCAGTGGGAAGCTCATAGAGGCATAGATCTCCTATGCTTGTATCGCCGTTTCTTCCTGATCTTGCAAGCGGAAGACGGAAGCTTGCGGAACTCTGCAGCGAAGGGAGCGCGCAGCTTGCGCTTCCTGATCTATCGGAGAATAGTATCGGCATGCCCAACAGACAGGCACTGCTTATTTATCTCCTAGGAGCCTTTGTCTTGGCCACCTCACCTCGAGCCAAAGACGAAGCGCCATCACCACAACTCATTCGGGTCACCGTCCCTAAGATGTCCTGTTCCGTCTGTGTGAAGCATATCTCTCACAGCCTCAAAGAGATCGAGGGATCCGGCCAAGTAGCCGTTTTCCTAGATCCCAAACTAGCCTTTTGTGAGATCCCCTACGGAAAGCCCCTGACCGTCATTGAGCGCAAGCTTCGGGCCGTAGGCTATGAGCTAAGCCATGTGAGCAAGCTTTATGATGTGAGCTTCGACAAAGCGACGGAGCCTTGGCGGAAGTGAGAAGTCGAATAAAGGCCCCGAGAAGGCAGCCTGAGTTTCGTTAGTGGCCTTTGCCTACTTCACGCGCTCACACGCTTGGCTGCCTTTACTCCGATCTCTGCGTGCTCCCCATTTACCCGCACGTCACTCCGCGCGATTCCTCATAAAATCAGCTGTCTGAGCAAAAAACGGCTCAAGAAACTGCCTGGAGCCAGCCGGGGTTTCCACTTCGTCCATAGCCTCTCCCATGAGCTTCAACCATCGATCGCGCTCGGCCTCTCCTATTGCAAAGGGCATATGGCGCATGCGTAGCCTCGGATGCCCGCGCTCCTCCATGTAAGCTTGAGAAACACCCAGCCGAAAAAGTAGAAATTTCGCCAGGCGATCCTCTGCCCCATCCCAGTCATCATTGGGATACATCGGCGCCATAAGGTTATCTACCTTCACACGGCGGTAAAAGGAGGAGACTAGCGAGCGGATGCCATCCTCGCCAAGTTCGCTTACGACGGTAGCCTCGTTCATCAGTTGCGCCTCCGCCTAGGAGGGATCCAACTCGACACGCAATCTGGAAAGACGCGACTGCATGCGACTCAAATAGTCACGTGTCATAACAAGCGTATCAGAAAGTTCGTCGAAGGCTTTATCCGCTGAGCCGACCTCTTCACGCAACTGACGCTGCGAATCAGGATCAGGAGAAAATGGCACAATGTCGCTGGCGGTCTCGAGATCTGAAGACTCAACAGCCTCAAGACTTTGTTCAAGAGCTTCTTGAAAACGCCCCTCAATACGATCAAGACGATTTCCTACCTTCTCCTCCAGCAGCGAAGCGTGCGAGAGAAGTGTCTTCTCGAGAACGGCAAGGCGCTGTTCCATAGATTGTAAGCGCTGTGCAGCGGAGTCTTTTGAGGCATCGCTAAATGGATGGCGAGCGGACTTTGAGGAAGGAATGGACTCCGGAATCATGATAAGTTGAGTTGAGGCTTTAGACTTATTAAATTTACTATAATTGTCAAGCTTTCTAAATCATTTATTTTTGCTCCACTACCGTTTTGGAACGATGAGGCGAGAATTCGAGGCTCACGGGTTGACCTTCGGATGAAAGAATCCAAGTTGGCGGCGCCGTGCGGAGTCCTAGTGCAGCGCTATGTTAATAGGTCCTGAGCGGCAGAACTTATCTCTCAGACTTGTTTCTCCCATGAAAATTGCATTTCTCACAGCCGGCGGCATCGCTCCGTGCCTTTCATCATCGATCGGTGCTCTCATCCAACAGTATAACGAATCAGCACCTGATGCGGAACTCATTGGTTATATCAATGGATACCAGGGCTTGTTACTGGGTAATTCCTATGTGTTTCCCCAGGAGGTGCGCGAAAAGCCGGAGGTATTTTTTGAATATGGAGGCAGCCCGATCGGCAATAGCCGGGTGAAACTAACCAATGTAGCGGACTGCACCAAGCGCGGTCTGGTAAAAGACGGTCAGGATCCTCTGGAGGTGGCAGCCCAACAGTTGAAAACAGACAAAATCGACATCCTCCACACCATTGGCGGAGACGACACCACCACGACTGCTGCCGATCTAGCAGGTTATCTGGAAAAGAATGGATACAATCTGACCGTAGTCGGCCTGCCCAAGACTATCGACAACGATGTGGTCCCAATCACGCAAACGCTTGGAGCTTGGACCGCAGCAGAAGAGGGCTCTAAATTTTTCAAGAACGTTGCCAACGAGAACACGACAAGCGCCCGTCAGCTGATCATCCACGAGGTCATGGGGCGCCACTGCGGATGGCTAACGGCTGCCACCGCTCAACATTATCACGACTCACTCGACACCTACCCCTGGATGCCGGAAGGTCTAATCAAGCGGGAGCGTTGGGATGTGCACGCTGTTTGGGTGCCTGAGATGGAGATCGACATCGACGCCGAGATCGAGAGGCTGAACAAGCAAATGGACGAGTTCGACTGTGTGAACATTTTTCTCAGCGAAGGCGCAGGTATGGACGTCATCGTCAAAGCACGAATCGCTGAAGGCAATGAACCCGCAAAAGACGCGTTTGGACATTATCGCTTGGATGACCTGAATCCAGGCCAGTGGTTCGCCTCGCAACTAAAAGAGAAACTCAATGCGGAGAAAGTCTTGGTGCAGAAGAGTGGGTATTTCGCCCGCAGCGCCGCGCCTAATGATCAGGATCTCGACCTAATCAAAGCCTGTGCCGCGCAGGCAGCGCAGTCCGCACTCAAGGGAGAGAGCGGCGTAGCTGGCCATGACGAAGAGAACGGAGACGTCATGAGCACGATCGCATTTCCACGCATCGCAGGGGGTAAACCGTTCGATATAGATGAGCCATGGTTCGGCGAGCTACTCGCTGCGATCGGCCAGACGAAGGGCGCTAAGGCCGCAGCGCATTAAGGTAAACCTCGGTGATATGTTAGCGATCATCTCCCCCGCAAAGACACTCGACTATCAGTCGACCTGTCCGGCCCATGATCCTACGCAACCACAGTTTCTCGATGAGGCAGAGGAGCTAGTCGACAGTCTCCGCTCACAATCCCCTGCCGATCTGCAGGCGCTAATGGGGATTAGCGAGAAGCTTGCCGATCTCAATCACCAGCGATTCATCTCATGGCAGCGCCCATTTACCGAGGATAACGCTAGAGCGGCCCTGCTTGCCTTTAAGGGTGACGTCTACACAGGGTTCGAGCTAAACTCCTACAAAAAGGCTGATTTCAACTTTGCCCAAAAACAGCTGCGGATTCTCTCCGGTCTTCATGGCCTTCTCAGGCCAATGGATTTAATGCAGCCTTATCGACTAGAGATGGGCACGAAGTGGAAGAACGCTAAAGGCAAAGACCTCTATGCTTTCTGGAGGGACACGGTGACCCAGGCTATCAATGAATCACTCAAGGGGTCTGGCAGCAACGTGCTGGTTAACTTGGCATCAAACGAATACTTCGGCGCTGTCGATTCAGGCGCCTTGATTGGGGAAGTCATCACACCTGTCTTCAAAGACTTAAAAAACGGTGACTATAAGATCATCAGCTTCTACGCCAAGAAGGCTCGGGGCAGTATGTGTGACTTCATCATTCGCAATCGGGTAAAGACGGCTGAGGGGCTGAAGGACTTCTCGACAGACGGTTACGCATTCAACGATGAGATGAGTGAAGGAGCCACTCTCGTCTTCACACGAGACGGAGCGTCGTAAGCACGCCTGACTGCCCTCCTCTTTCTGATCGTCATGCCTGATACACTCCCACATCGCCTCTATCTGCTCCTGGTATGCGCAGTATTACTCGGCTCAGATCTGTATAGTGACGACAAGAGCCCAAAACAGGCTCATGCTCCACGCGTCGTCTTAGGAGATAGTGCCCTCCTGTCCAGGCTAGCTAATGCTAACAGCGCTCTTACCCCAAATAGCACGTCCGAAAATGTGGGAGAAAAACCCTCTCCCCAGCCACCTGCTTTTCCTGACACCTGCCTGGTGATTCAAGATGGTGTAGGAATGAGAAACATTGTCTGGGACACGCGCTCGGGCATCATACTTGGCGTGTATAATGGGGCAGCAGCCACAGGAACCTTAGCTCTCCCACCGCAAGCAAATCACGAGCTCAACAAATCACCGGGATGGGCACCTGCAATCGATTTCGTCGGTTTCCGAGAAACGGCGCAAGCCGTTACCCTGCTCTACCGTTCAGGGCCTTTATCAGTCGAACAGACTCTGAGCTTTTCAGATACGGAATTTCACCTGCAATACTCTATCAAGAGCCCTACAAAACAAGTTACGCTCGATTTTCCAGATCCTTGGATGGACCTAAATAGCAATACCAGTGAAGAAAGAAAAAAATTCTTCGGCAAATCGACTGACCAAACAGAACTCAATCCCTTAGTGCTACGATTTCAGCTTCCGGCGAAACCGACAGAGATTATGGATCCGGCGAGCGATGCGATTCGGGCGTCAACAGCTCTGTCGAACGAGACTTTTCTTATTCTGCGAGAAGACGGTTCACTCTTTCGCCAAGATGTTGCGAATGAGCTGACTCCCGCTAAGCGTCTAATGCGATCGCGCCTCAATTTTCCGATCAAGGAACTAGCGCCGACGCCACAAGGAGGACTGGTCTTCGCCACGCCCAATGAACTTTGGCAAGGCTTCTTCAGCACGGTCGAGAGCGGTTCCACTGCCATCATTACAAAAATCCTTACGCAATGGCCAGGCCATGACAAGGGAGGCAAAATATCCGCCGGTCCTGCGGCTTCGCTAGCGGGCGAAATCCTTTTCGCGACCCTCCCAGTAGAAGGACAGGCCAAGGTATTCGCCTGGAATCCTGCGGCAGATTCTTTCCGCGTCGTTATGCGGAGTAAATTGCCGATAAGTCTACTGTCACTCCGCCCTGACGGCCTACTGGCCGCATGGTTGCAAAATGATGACTACCCTGATGGATATTACATCAGTCTGACTGATGTGCCCAGTCCAGCCGTCGCTCCGGCCCAAAACGGCTCGAAACCAAACGCTGAGTCATCTGCCCCCAAGCCGCCTATTTTTCGCAAGACCTCACAAGATCATGTTCCGCAAGCTGTCCCGTCTCTACTTATTCCCCGGTCTTTCACAGGAAATACTGCACCGCTGACGAGTCTGCATTTCGAGAGCCGTCCGGACGGAAAGCTTTTTGCCACAGCTGGAAAACAGCGTTCCCTGATTGCTATCACCCTATCAAGTGCCAACGGAAGCTGGCATGGCGCCGTTGTCGAAAAAACTCTTCCCTCCTCCTTTCCAACTCCAAATCTCGTGACCAGCAATGGCAGAGGTCGATGGATCGGATCTAGCGTCGGGCTAAAAGCTTTCAGTGCAGACGAGCGATCGGGCAACGAGGACGTTCCCTTTTCCATTTCATCGATTGATGTTTTCGATGGAGGGATCGAACTGATCTTCACGCGTGAGGTTGATCGAGAGGCTGCATCGACTTTTTCAAATTACACCGTAAAACTGATACCCCTCAGTGGCGGCCCCTCCTCTACCACCCTAACCGTAGATCCGATTGTAGGCGCCAGAGGGCGCTGGGTCTCGTTGCGCACGGACAAGCTACAGGAAAAAATGATCGTTCAGGTAACCTGCAACGATATTGCCTCCGCCGACGGCGAAAAACTCTCTTCCCC
>JAHDIL010000097.1:572-6761 GCA_020630835.1 Verrucomicrobiota bacterium | reverse complement strand
GACGGCGATTGCTCATGGCTCTCTCGTTAAAAAAGGCGATGCCCTGATTAGCTTGCGGAAAGATAGCTACCAAAAGAAAAAGCAGGAAACCGAGCTGGCTCTGCAACTCGCTGAGGTCGACCTGAAGATCGCGAGGCTTCAGTTTGAAGCGGATAAAGCAGCCCTAGGTCAGAAAGTCGATCTGGCTAAACAGGGGCTAAACCGCAAGCAGGAGGATTTGGCTTTTTCCAAAAGCATCTCGGATAAAGTGAGTTTAGGCAATGTGCGTCAGTCCTTAGCAGATGCGAAAGCGACGCTGGCATACAGCATCGAGGAGCTCGAACAGCTGAAGAAGATGTATGCTGAAGATGATCTGACCGAGGAAACTGAGGAGATTGTGCTGGAGCGGGCGCAAAACTCCGTTGCCAAAAACCGGCAACGCTTGGCTTACGCAGAAGCACGTGCGAAGCAGAGTCTCGACTTAACCATTCCGCGCACTAAGGAAGATCGCGAAGTTGAGCTGCTTACAAAGTCGCGTGAAACGAAGCAAAACCTCGCTAAATTCCCCATGGAGGCGCGTCAGTCGGAGCTCAAGCTGAAGCAGAAAATGCTGGCGTTTCAAAAACAGCAGGAAGCTTTCGAAAAGCTGCGAGCGGATGGCGATAAGCTGGTCCTCAAAGCCCCTGCTGATGGGCGTGTTTTTTACGGGTCCTTTCTTCGAGGTAAGTGGAACAATGCGACCACGGTAGAGAAGAAGCTGAAACCGAAGATGAAACTGAACAATCGGGAGCCCCTCCTGACTCTGGTGAAACCGAGCGCCTTGCAAGTAAGGGGAGCGGTTGCCGAGGCAAGCCTGCACCCTGCGCTTGCTGCCGAATCCGGTTTCTACCGGCCGACGGCCCTGTCTAATCAGGTGTGGTCTGCCTCAGATATTGAGGTAGATCCCGTGCCCACCCCCGACGGCACCTACCAGCTTACCGCTAAACTGCAGCCTCTGGAGCAGGCTGGGCTGGACCTTCAGCCAACCATGTCCGGAAAGCTATCCCTCACAGTGGCTAAGATGGAAAATGCTCTAACAGTTCCTGTCGCGGCCACCAAAACCAGGGATGGAAAGACCTTTGTGAAAGTCAAAGGCGGTGCCGAGAGAGAAGTAACCACCAGCTGGCGGCAGGACGATAGGGTTCTCATCACATCGGGATTGTCTGCTGGGGAAAGGATTCTCCCTTCCTTTGATAAAGTTCAACGAAAGAAACCGGAGGTCAGAGAGGCAGCCGGAGGCCAGAAAAAAGCAGGCGCAGCCGCTAAACCGGCCGAGGGTGAAAAAGAATAGTAGAGTTGCCTGCCCTCTTGATGAAAGCGCGCATCCTACTGGCTTTAGTTGCCCTGATACCCTCGTCATACCCTGAGAGGCTACTCGGTGAGGAGAAGCTGATCTTTGATCAAAAAGTGCGCCCTTTCGTCACCGAAGAACAGGCTCAGGGCGTCACCAGTGAGGATATTGAGGCATCTATCGAGCGCGGCGTAGATTTCCTTGTGAAGTCTCAAAATAAGAATGGTAGTTGGGGCTCCGCTAGACGGACAAAGGGACTGAACATCTATGCGCCAGTGCCATCGGCGCACGATGGCTTTCGGCTCGGCTCCAGCGCTCTCGCTCTCAGTGCACTGATTGAGAGTGGACTGGGCGCCGAGTGCGCCGATGTGGAAGCGGCGGTTCGCAAAGGTGGGATGCACCTGATCGAGGAGCTTCCGAGGCTGAAGCGCGGATCGGGCGATGCGCTCTACAATGTGTGGGCCCATGCTTATGGCGCGCGCGCTCTGGGTCAACTCTATCGGCTAGAGCTCTTTGCCGATCAGCGGAAAAGCATTTTAGCCGCTATCCAGCAGCAAATAGGGCGTCTCGAGCGCTTTGAGAGCGTCGGAGGGGGATGGGGGTATTACGACTTTCAGGCGCAGACCGCGCGACCGGCGAGCAGTCCCAATAGCTTCACTACGGCTACCTGCCTTATCGCTTTGAAGAGCGTGGACGATCTGCCTGGGATTACTATCCCTCAACGCATCACTCACCGAGCCATTAAGTCTATCGAGTTGCAGCGTAAACGTGACAGCAGCTTCCTTTATGGGGAGTATATGCGCACGCGCCCCATGTATGGCATTAACCGCCCTGCCGGTAGTCTTGCTCGCTCACAGGCCTGTAATGTTGCCCTTTTTCAGTATGGTCAGGATACGGTGACTCTTGATGTCATTGATAGCTGGCTAGAGCGCTTTTTTCGCCGTCATGGTTGGCTTGATATTGGTCGCAAACGCCCGATGCCACACGAGGCGTGGTTTGCTGTGGCCGGTTATTTCTACTATTACGGTGTTTACTACGCTTCCCATGCGATCCTTGAGCTCCCCTCTGACGATCAGCTGAAGCATAAAAACCGACTCGCCTACTTGTTGCTAAAAAGGCAGGAGACTAATGGCTCCTGGTGGGACTTCCCCTTATACTCTTACCATGAAGCCTACGGGACGGGCTATGCGGTGATGGCCCTCTCGCGTTGTCGGTAAGTTGGGGAGGTTGTTAATTCCTCATGGAGGTTAATAATTGCGAGTTCGGGACGGGCGTCCCGCTGGGAAACCCTATCGCGCACAAGCGCTCGTCCTCTTGATTATTGCCCGACGGCCAGCCTTGCTTTTCTAAACCTCCTAAGATACGGGAAGAAACCTTTACGCTACCTCTCTATGAAGACTTCAGATTTCGATTATCATCTTCCCGAGGATCTGATCGCTCAAACACCCGCTGAAAAGCGAGAGGACTCACGCATGATGGTCATCGACCGTCAGGCAGGCACAATTGAGCATCGTCTCTTCACCGATCTCCCGTCTATTTTGACTCCAAAGGATTTATTGGTTCTCAATGATACCAAAGTTGTTCCCGCTCGCTACTTTTCCAATGACGGGAAATGTGAGGTTTTCAGAGTAGACGCCCTCTCTCCGACTCGGTGGAAATGCCTTGTTCGCCCCGGAAAAAAATTCAAAGTGGGGCGAACGGTTGAAATTGGCGATGCCACCGGGACTGTGCAGGAAATTTTGAACGAAAGCGGAGAGCGTATTATTCAGTTTGACCGAGAAGTGGACGAAGCAAAACATGGCCATCTCGCTCTGCCTCCCTACATCACCAGGCCAGATGAGGCCAGTGATCGAGATCGCTACCAGACTGTTTTTGGAAAACATGAGGGGGCTATTGCAGCCCCCACCGCCGGATTGCATTTCACCGACGAGATGCTTTCGCAATTCAGGCACGAGTTTGTCACTCTGCATGTAGGGATAGGCACTTTTCGACCCGTTTCTGCCGATGATGTAAGCGATCATCATATGCACTCAGAGGTTTTTCATCTTTCTGAGCAGACTGCCCAGGCGATCCGTCAGGCTGAGCGCACCATTGCCATTGGGACTACGGTTGTCCGCGTCCTAGAAACGTGTGCTCAGTCAGGGCCACTAGCTGCGAGTGGCGGAGAGACCTCAATCTTCATCCATCCTCCTTATCAGTTTCAGGCTGTCGATGGGTTACTGACTAATTTTCATCTGCCCAAGTCAACGCTCCTCATGTTGGTTAGCGCTCTCGCTACCAAGGAGCTAATCATGCAAGCTTATGAAGAAGCCGTAAAAGAGCGTTATCGTTTCTTCAGCTACGGTGATTGCATGTTGATTTTATGAACAGTTATCTTATTTATTTGTCTTGTAATTTCAGGTGATAAAGGATAGTCAGTTCATCTCGAAGAGATGCCACGAATGTCTAGTTGTTCGGGTGTTCTGCTACCTCGTTTACGGGGCGCCCCGTGGCCCGCTTTTGTTTTGATCACATGTTTGCCTTTCTATCACAGAGACGCTTGAAGAGCCGGGGGTTCTCGAGTGGGCAGAAACGGCGTAAGCCCAAGGAAGATCCGCTGCACGCCCTGCTGCAGTCGGGGTGGCAGGTTACGGGACTGCTCTTCCTCTGCTTTGCTGCCATCACTAGCTTCTGGGTGCACCTGACGTCGCAGGAGGGAGCGCTGTTCGCGGGACGAGCCCTGCAGACGGGAGTTGTGGTGAGCGTTATTACCGTGACGCTAATCGTGCACTGGCATGTGACGCTTCCGAAGACCTTCCGTCAGAACTCCCGGGTAGCGCTCATTCTCAGCACCATTATCGTGCAGCTTCTGCTGTTTCATTTATCAGAGAAGCTGGTTTCCTCCGTAGCCCCAGAAAGCGGCTTTCGCCTACTCGTTGAGCCTTATATCTTCGCGCCCATTGTTCTTTCCCTCCTTTTGGGCCGACGTCATGGCACATTTGGCGTGGTCTATGCCGGCCTCTTTGGCGCCATGGTGCAACCGACGGAGCAGGCTTATCTCTTCATTATTTATACCATGATCACTGGCTTCGTGACGCTTTTCCTCACGAGGAATGTGCGCAAGCGCAGTCGTCTTGTCACCACTGGCTTATATGCTGGGCTGACTTGTGTGCTCCTGGGTGTGTGCCTCGGTCAGATAGATCTGATGGGCGCTACAAGTGATCAGGGGGATCTCATGTTTCTAGCGCAGCAGATGGGAGTCACGGTGCTTGTCTCGATCGGTGTTGCCATTGTCGTAGGCGGGATTTTGCCGATATTGGAGGGCGTTTTTCGCATCACTACTGACATTTCCTGGCTCGAGCTGGCAGACCTCAATCATCCCGTTCTCAAAAAAATGACTATGGAGGCACCCGGCACCTACCATCACAGTCTCATGGTAGCGACCCTTGCCGAGGCTGCCGCCGAGAAAATCGGCGCTCGCGCCATCATGTGCCGCGTGTGTTCCTACTTCCACGATATCGGCAAAATGAAAAAACCCGCTTATTTTGTGGAGAATATAGGCGATGGACACAATCCCCACGATGACTTGACTCCCACGATGAGTGCGCTGGTCATTATCGCGCATGTTAAAGACGGAGTTGACTTAGCGCTCAAGCATCGACTTAAGCCTGAGATGGTCAATGTCATCCAGGAGCATCATGGGTCTTCACTTATCCGCTTCTTCTATCACCGTGCTCGTAAACATCGCGATGAGATTATCGAGCAGGTCAAGGAGGGCAAGGCTCATGAAGAAGATATTCCAGAGGTGAAAGAGGAGAGCTTTCGCTACGCAGGCCCACGCCCTAGGAGTAAAGAGAGTGCCATAATTAGTCTAGCCGACTCCATAGAAAGTGCTGCGCGGAGCTTGCAGAAACCTACACCTAAGAAGATTGAGGAACTTGTGGAGGGCATCGTTCATGATCGTATTAATGACGGACAGCTCGACAAGGCTGATCTGACTCTGGAAGAGCTCAGTAAAATTCAGGCTAGTTTTATTTCCTCTCTGCGCAGTATGCTCCACGCTCGCATCGAGTATCCTAAGCTCGACGAAACCAATGGAAAGAGCAGCGATGCTAAGCGCAAAAAGAGGGCAAAGGAGAAGGGGGCAAGCGAGGCAAAAGCCAAGGAAACTGTCCCTCAGGGCGCAACCACGGAGGCAAAGCACTAGATCCCGACGATGCCTATTACTCTGCCAACTCTCGACCTTTTCGACCACACCCATCGCTTGAGTGAGGCTGAGTGGGCCTGGTTTTGCTCCTACTGCCAGAAGGCGGTCGAGCGCTGTGCCCGTGAGAAAGGGGAGGGGAAGAGTGATTTTCCTGATCTCACGGTCATTGAGATCAGTGTCATCACCGATGAAACCATTGCGCAGGTCCACAGTGACTTTCTCGATGACGACACACCGACAGACGTCATCACTTTTCCGCATGGCGAGATTCTTGTCAGCTTGGATACCGCTGAGCGAGAGGCTGAATCACACGATCACGACACCAAGGCAGAACTCCTTCTCTATGTAATTCACGGATTTCTGCACCTAACTGGCCATGATGATCTCCAGGATGGCCCGCGGCAGGAGATGCACGCCGTCCAGGAGCGTGTGTTGAGAGAGTTATTGCAAGCTGGCTAGAACCGACAAGCCCACCAAGCAAGCGTGGAACCAGCGTGCCAAACGCCTCGGAACTTGAACTTTCTTCTGCTTCCTCCTTCGCTCTGCGAGCTACGGCAGACACGTCGCTCGGCGGTTGAACCCCATGTAGTGAGTCTGTCACTCTGATGGCGAATTTGTTCTGCTCACCACTTACTCTTCCCTCGTGAACAAATTCTAACATCGATCCTACAGCTCAATCGTTATGGGAAAGTTA
>JAHDIL010000097.1:0-562 GCA_020630835.1 Verrucomicrobiota bacterium | reverse complement strand
GCACGCCTCGAATGGGTTGTCTCGGTTAACCCAAAATCGACGGTCAGCCTTTTTCAGCATCCGCCAGTGAGAGAATTCGACGAGAACTCCGACAAAAGAAATGATGTCGTTGTGAGCTCGCCCTCTCCAGGAGCATTTTTAAGATCGTTTTGTGTTGAATATTTACGACATTCTTTCTAGTGAAATAAGCTGAAATTATCTCCAAAAAGTGTCCACTTTTTCGAGGGAGTTCCACAAGACAGATGACAGCGAGAGCCAGACATGATACCTTTACTGACCATGGGAGCTTTGAAAGCCATCGAAACCACTCTTACCCCGGATGGGCGGATCAACCTTGACGGCTTATCGCCGCTGGCGGGTCCGACACGTGTCATCCTCACATTGCTGGAGAGTGATGATGAGGCGATAGACCTTGCCAAAGCCAGCGAGCAGGCGCTTGCTCGCGATTGGAATCGAGACGAAGAAGAGCAAGCATGGGCCTATTTACAGGAAGAGACGTCGTCCTAGTGCGCTTCCCGTTCAGCGACTTGAGCCAGAGCAAAGTGCGCCCGGCTCTCGTTCT